>JAZUJV010000316.1:0-17189 GCA_045642945.1 Eubacteriales bacterium
GTAATAAAGCATATCGCCGCGCCCGAGCAGCTTCTCCGCGCCGACCATGTCGAGAATGGTTCTCGAGTCGACCTGCGAAGCGACGGTGAACGCGATACGCGAGGGGATGTTCGCTTTGATAAGACCGGTAACGACGTCGACAGAAGGTCTCTGCGTACCGATAACGAGGTGGATGCCCGCGGCTCTCGCCTTCTGCGCGAGTCGGCAGATAGAAGTCTCAACGTCGTCGGGCGCCGTCATCATAAGGTCGGCAAGCTCGTCGATGATAATGACTATCTGCGGCATAAGCTGTCTTTCGGGGTCGTCCTGTATCATCAGGTTATATCCCATAAGGTCTCTCGCGCCGACCTCCTGAATAAGCGAATAGCGTTTTTCCATTTCGTTGCATGCCCAGTTGAGCGTGCCCGCCGCGTTCTTCGGCTCGTTGATAACGGGGACGAGAAGATGCGGGATGTCCTTGTAATCGACGAACTCGACCTGCTTCGGGTCGATAAGGATAAGCTTGACGTCGTTCGGGTGGTTTCGATAAAGGAGCGAGATGATGATGGAGTTTATACAAACCGATTTACCCATACCGGTAGCACCCGCTATAAGCAAATGCGGCATCTTCGCGATGTCGAGATAAACCGGATTGCCCGCGACGTCCTCGCCGAGCGCCGTGTAAAGCCTGCTCTTCGCGTCGCGGAACATCGCGTTGTCGATAAGTCCGCGGAGACGGACGGTAGAGACCGTCTTGTTGGGTATCTCTATACCGACGGCGACTTTGCCGGGGATGTTTTCTATTCTGACGGCGGGCGCCGCGAGATGCAAAGCGATGTCCTCCGAAAGGTTGGCGATCTGCTTTACTCTTACGCCCGTTTCGGGCTGAAGCTCGTATCTCGTAACGGTCGGTCCCGTGCTGGTGCTGATGACTTTCGCTTTTACGTTAAAGCTTGCGAGCACTTCTTCAAGCTTTCTGCTCGTTCTTTCAAGGTCAGCGCCGCTGAACCTTCCGCTTAAGTCCTCGTCGCCGTTAAGCAGCGATATCGGCGGGAAAACGTAGGGCGTGTCCTGAACGGGCGGGAGGTCCAGTTCTTCCTCTTCCTCGTCGTCCAAAAGCTCGTCCTGCGGGATTTCTCTTTCGGTTTTTTCTTCCGCAGGCTCGGGGATTTCGTTTTCCAACTCTTTTACAACTTCCGCGACGGGCTTGCCGAAAGCTTCCGTACTTCCCGCGGGGACTCCCTTCGGGATCTCGAAGGGGTTGTCCTTCATATAGTCCTCGTCGCTCTCGCTGTTAAGCGGGTCTTCGGGCAATTCGCCGTCTTTTTCCTTCTCGAAAACCGAAGTGGCTTCGATGGTTTTCGGGATAGTCTTGACGTCGAGGTCTTCCGGCTCGACGGGACGCTTTTTCTCTTCTTTTTTGGGGGTAACGGGCTTCGGCTCTTCTTCCTCGTCTTCCTCGGCGAGCTCCTTTGCGCCGTTTATCATTTCGCGGATATAGGCGATTATGGCTTTAAGAGTGTCCTTCGGCGTCTTGCCGAAAAGCAAAACGGTACAGATGAATATTCCGATTATCGAAAGGATTATAGAGGCGATTATGCCGAAAACGTAAAGGAACGCTTCGCCTACGCCGCCGCTGATAATGCCCGCGCTGTCGAAGGTCTTGCCCGTCGCCCACAGCTGACCGAAAGGCATACCCTCTTTGCCGACGATGATAAGCTCGGCGATTATCGAAACGAACATAAAGTCAAGCGCATAAAGCAGATATCTCGCCTTCGCGCTCCCGCTCGCGTGGTCTCTCGTCCAGAAAATGACGATGATAAGCATAAGGAACGGAACGGCGTAATACATCGGGCCGAAAAGTCCCGTCAGAAAACCGACTACGGCTTTCCCGAAAACTCCGTTGCTTATCGACGGGAAAAACGTGAGAATTATAAAGACCCCTAAAAATCCGAAGAACCAGCGCAAAAGCTCGTTCTTTTCGACGACGGGCGCCTGCTTCTTCGCCGCTTCTTTTTTTGGTGTCCTTTTGTACGTCTTCGACGCTTTTTTCTTCTGTGCCACTTTAAACTCCTTTTATTTATGCGCCGCTTCGAAAATCAAAACCGCCGCACCGATTGTAACGCAATATGCCGCGAACGGAAAATAACTCTTTTCCGAAAGATATTTAAGTATTTTTATCGCGATAAGACCCGTTGCCGCCGCCGCGAACATTCCGCAAAGTATCGGCAAAAGCTCTTCCGCGTTGATTTCGTATTTAAAAAAATCGGGTAATTTAACCATGCAGGCCCCCGCCACGGCGGGTAAAGACGTGAGAAACGAAAACCTTACCGCTTCTTCGCGCGTCAGCCCCAAAAACCTTCCCGAAGCGATAGTCGAGCCCGACCTCGATATCCCGGGTAAAATCCCGAAGGTCGCCTGTATCATCCCGACCCCGAGACATATCATGCCGCAGTTGTCCGAAAGCGTTTTCCGCCCCCGCGCTGTCCTGTCCGACAAAAAAAGAATGATTCCGTTGATAATAAGTAATATCCCGACGGCGATAATGCTTCCGCTTATTTTCTCCGCCGCCTCGTCGAGCGAAAAAAGCTTCGATACAGCGAGAGGGAGAGCGGAAAGAAAAACGCAGATAAATAACTTTTCGTCGTCTTCGTGAGTGAAACGCTTGAACCTGAAAAAATCTCTTACGGTTTTGAAAAAACCTTTAAAAAGCGTCAAAACGTCTTTTCGGTAAACGATTATGACCGAAAAAAGCGTCGCAAGATGTAAAGCTACGTCGAATGCGAAGCCGTGGTCTCCGCCTCCGAAAAAACGTGTCGCGAGGGCTAAATGGCCCGAGCTTGAAATCGGAAGGAATTCGGCGATACCTTGCAGAATTCCGGAGATCACGGCTTCTAAAAATGTCAAAATCAGTCGCCCTTTCGTTGGCGGCGGCTGCAATGCTTACTTACCAGTCGAGGTCCTCAAGCATTTCGTCGAGTTTCGCCTGAGCAACGCCGATGTTGGCTTCGAAACGGGATGCGATGGTGTCTTTTTCCATGCTGGTATAAAGCGATCTTATTTCGCCCCAGTTATAAGCGTTCGCGATATCGAACATACGGGTCGAGAATATAAGGTCGAGTATTTCAGCGGATTCTTCGTCCTTCGCGTCGCGGTATTTAAGCTGTACGTCGTAGTAAGCGGGGGTAACGTATTTCTTCGATTCTTTCGAAAGAGCCGAAACGATAAGACCTACTTCGTCGGGATCGACGACGTCTATCGGGAGATACATCATCGTGCAGTTGCCGCAGGATACGGTGTGGTAATATCTGTCCTGAGTGTCATAGTGCTTCGGAACGGGGAGAATACCGAATTCGTCGTCCATCTTTCTGAAAGAAGCGACGTTGATAAGTCCGCACATATAGAAGAGCTCACGGCCTTCGATGAACGCCTTGTGAGTGGTTGCTTCCCATACGTTCGAGAAACCTTTTTCGGTATAGGGTTTGTAGTTCGCGATCATCGTCACCGAGTTGTCGGTATAGAAATCAAGAACATCCGAGAGGACCTGGAAGGTCGCTTCTCTGTCGCTGTTGTAGGTAAGAATGGGGAGGTCTTCCTCGTCCTTTTCGGATATCGGAATACCCGCGGCGACGCAGTGAACGTAGATGTTGTAGGTCTCGCCGCCGAAAGCCCACTGGTCTTTCTCGTCGAGAACGCTGTCGCCGTTGTTGTTCTGGGTAACGTTGTAGTCGCGGCAGATTCTTACGAGCTCGTCGAAGGTCCAGCTTCCGTCCTTCGCCATCTGATAAAAGTTTTCGCTGATGCCGAGTTTGTCTTTAAGAACTTTGTTGAAAAGTATGCACCAAGTGCCTTGATCGTCATAGGTGTTGATGTCGCCGCAGGTGAAGAAGACTTTTCCGCCGAGCGAAAGGTCTTTGACTGCGTTCTGGTCCCACCAGGATTTCGAAAGGTCGATGGTAGGGATCTCGTTGAGGTCGAGAAGAAGCTTTTCGACGGCGAGCGTTGCCGCATTGCCCATCGAGTCGAAGCATATCTCGTAGTAGGGAAGACCGGAGGTGATCTGGGTCTTTACGACGTTATAAACAGCATCGGTGATGATGTCGCCGCTGATGGTACAGTTATATGCGGTCTCGATGTTGTCTATTACTCTTTTCTTGGCTTCGTCGACGGAAGACATGTTCTCTTCGTCTTTGATAAGAACTTCGCCCGTGAAACCGAGGATCGAGTTGGAGTTGTAGCCGAAATCGTGGCAGAGGATCTGGAATTCGCGTTCGTGCATGTCGCGGACTTCGACTTCTTCATCGACGGATGTCGTCGACGCTTCCGACGCTATACTGCTTTCGTCTTCGCCGCCGCAGGCAACGAGAAGCGGAACGAGAAGCACGAGCGCGAGAAGGATGAGTGCAAGTTTTTTCATGTTTTACCCTTTCGTTTTGCGTTTTTCGCTTTTTGCGCCTCCTCTTCGGAGGCAATATTTTTTTATTGTAACCCACATTATACAATACGCGCCGTAAAATGTCAAATATTATTTATATATAAATATAAATTTCACGCGCCCGTTCCTTTATTTCGTATTTTGATTGACAAACCGCGACACGCGTTGTATAATATTATCCGTATCGGTATGCGATACGGCAAATCCGCTTTTAAATCCGTCAATCCGTCTTTTTAAGGAGAATAAATATGTCGTCAGGTTTCAAAAACTTTTTTATAACCTTTATGGTCTGTCTGGTCGTCTTCGCGTTCGTCGGCTGGAAATTCGTCTATCCGCTGCTTACAAAAGCGGGCGATTTTACAAGCATGGGCGAGACCTCCGATGAAAGCGGCGAGATCACCGAAGCCGAAAGCGAGCCCGAAGAGAGCATCGACCCGATAATCGACAACCCCGATTACAACGAAAACGGCGATATCTTCACCGCCGTCGTAATGGCTGCTGGCGACAGCGGCCGCGCCGTCGCCGCCGTCTTCCTCGATTCGAACGGAAAGACCTCCCAGTTCATCTATTCCCCGATGAACGTTACCGGCACCCGCATAACCAACTCCGTCGGCGAGCTCGTGCCCGTCTGCGACCTTTTCGCGATGCTTTCGAATATGGAAGTCTGCAGCAGCATGACCGCCTTTACGGGTATGAAGGTCGATTACTGCGTCCGCTTCGATAAAAAATCCCTCTATACCGTCGTTTCTCTTATCCCGGGCGCGAACGTCGTGCTCTCCGAGGATATCCAGATAGTCAACCCCAAATACGAAGACCTCGTCGTGCTTGACGGCGAAGCCTACCCCGACGATTACTACGTCATTATAACCAACGTCGACGGCAGAGTGCTTTTAAACGAAAAGACTGCGGGCAAAACCAATCTCGAATGGCTCCTTACCTATAACCCCAACCCCGACGGAAGCGAATATAACGCCATGTATATCCAGATATGCCGCTCGCTCATCCGCCAGTTCTTCGAAAACGAAAGCGCTATGAAATCCTCGAGTGTGCTCGCAAAACTCCTCGCCGCCGCCGACACCAATCTGACGACGGATAAGGCGTCGGGACACCTCGACACGATATTCTCCTATAACGATTTCCGCCGCCACGAAATGTCCTGCCCGTATAAATGGGAGGAAGCCCAGAAGCTTTTGCGCGAGCGCGACGGCAGAACCGATTTTTCCAAATGATACGGTTTTAAGGCGGTAAAAAATGAAAAAGAACTACGATCCTTCGACTCTCATCCTTCACGCGGGCTACGAGCCCAAAAACGGCGAGCCCCTCGCTCTGCCGATATATCAGTCCACCACCTACGCCTACGAATCCCCCGACGATATCGGCAAGCTTTTCGACCTTTCCGCCGACGGGCACATGTATTCGCGTATCTCCAACCCGACTCTCGAATGCGTCGAAAAGAAGATAGCCGCTCTCGAAGGCGGTGTCGGTGCGGTCTGCACCACCTCGGGGCAGGCGGCGAACTTTTTAGCCGTCGTCAATATCGCCTCCGCGGGCGACCATATTTTAGCCGCTTCCAAAATCTACGGAGGCACGACAAATCTTTTCGCCGTAACGCTCAAACGCTTCGGCATAGAATGTGATTTTTACGATCAGGACGCTCCCGCCGAGGAGATAGAAAAACTCGTAAAACCCAACACAAAGCTCTTTTTCGGCGAAACTCTCGCCAACCCCGCTCTCTCGGTCTTCGATATCGAAAAAATCGCCGCGATAGCGCATAAACACGGCGTTCCGCTTATCGTCGACAATACCTTCGCGACTGGACTTTTATGCAAACCCATATCTTTCGGCGCCGATATCGTTACTCTCTCCACCACGAAATATATGGAAGGCCACGCCGTCCAGCTCGGCGGCGCCGTCGTCGATTCGGGCAATTTCGATTGGAAGCAGAACGACAAATTCGCCTGCCTCACCGAGCCCGACGAATCCTACCACGGCATCGTCTATACCGAATCCTTCGGCAAAAGCGCCTATATCGTCAAAGCGCGCGTCCAGCTCATCCGCGACCTCGGTATCTATCCGTCGGCGCAGGATGCGTTTTTACTCGACCTCGGTCTCCAGACGCTCGACGTCAGACTTAAAAGACATTGTGAAAACGCTTATAAGGTCGCTTCATGGCTTCAGGAAAGCGGCTATACCGAATACGTCAACTATCCCGCTCTCGCGACGGATAAATATAATTCTCTCGCGAAAAAATATCTCCCCGACGGATGCTGCGGCGTCGTTTCGTTCTGTATAAAAGGCGGCAGGGAAAAGGCGGAAAAATTCATGAACTCGCTTTCTCTCTTCACCAACGCCGTCCACGTCGCCACCGTCCGCTCGATAGTTCTTCATCCCGCCAGCACCACCCATCGCCAGTTAAATGACGAGATGCTTAAAGCCGCGGGCGTCGACGCGGGGCTTATACGCCTTTCCGTCGGTATCGAAAATATCGGCGATATAATCGGGGATTTGAGCGAAGCCCTTAAAAAAACCTTCGCGAACGGCTGAAAAATATAAAAAACTCTTGAAATCCGACAAAAAAAGTGATATAATCCACCCAGAAACATAAACGGAGGTGTTGTGTTATGGCATATGCAATTAACAAAGACGCTTGTTTGGGTTGCGGTACCTGCGAGGCTGAATGCCCCGTCGGCGCTATTTCCGTAAACGAAGACGGTAAATACGAGATCAATCCCGACCTCTGCCTCGAATGTGGCGCGTGCGCGGGTGTTTGCCCCGTCGAAGCTCCTGCTCAGGCATAACTCAAAAGCGATTTAACGATGCAATGCGTTCACGTTCCCGTGAACGCATTTGTCGTTTTATGCAATTTTTTCTTCATTTTCCGACTATATTTGTATAACCATTTTCTTTTCTCTATGGTATTATGATTATGAAAGAGATCACGACGAAAATAAATAAAGGCGTGGTATTAAAAGAGCTTCACGGCGGCATCCGCTTCGGCACCGACGCGCTTTTGCTCTCCGACTTCGCGTCTATCGGCGCGAAAAAGGGTAAAGTGCTCGATATCGGAACGGGCTCCGGCGTCATACCTCTGCTGCTTCTCGCCCTCGGCTCGAAGGCGAGCTTTACCGGCGTCGAGATACAAAAAGAGTTTTTCGAAGTCGCTTCCGAAAATTCGTCGGCAAACGGCTTTTCCGACAGATTTTCGGTCATAAACGCCGATATTTCGGATTATAAAAACCTTTTTTCCAAAGGCTTTTTCGACTGCGTCGTTACCAACCCGCCCTATATGCAGAAATCCGTCGGAAAACCCAACGATTCCTACGCTCTTTCGGTGGCTCGCCGCGAGGAATGCGGCGGGATAAGGCTTTTCTGCGAAGCTTCGTCCTACCTGCTCGGCACAGGCGGGCGCTTCTTCGCCGTCTACCGCCCCGACAGACTTGTGGAATTGCTTTCCGCGATGCGCGATAATAAAATCGAACCCAAAAAAATACGTTTCGTCCGCCCGAGCGCGAAAGAGAAAGTCTCGCTTTTGCTCATAGAGGGCAAAAAAGACGCTCACGAGGGGCTTATTTATCTCCCCGACCTGTGCCAGTACACCGACGAAACACATAAAGAAGAATCCGAAGAACTAAAATCTATTTACAGCCGTTTCGACGGCGGAAACGGATAATACCGATAAATGAAAAAACGGTTTTTCAGTGCGATGCTGACAGTATTGATCTTACTGACGCCCGTCGCTTCCGCGTGGGCTTTTTCAGCCGCGCCCGAAAACCCGTTTTCTCTTTTTGACTCTTCACGCGAATCCTCTTTAAAAGCTTCGCTTTTACCTGCTTTTAACGAAGAAACCGATTCCGCTTCTCCGCTTCCCGAAGGCGAAAGATATATAGTCAAATTTCGCTCCGATATTTCGTTTTCCGATATCGAAAAAGCCTTGCACGGCAAAGAAAAACTTCCTATCGCGGGCAGCGCCGAAAGGCTCTTTTCCGTCTGCTGCGATAAAGACTTTTTAAAAGAAATTTCGCCGCTGACCGAATATTACGAAGCCGACGCTGCGCGTAAAATTCTCGCTTCCGACGACCCGCTCGAGATACCCGCTTTTTCTCCGATGTCGGTCTATCCCGCGTGGGAAAAGGTCCCCGATCTGTCGGGCATCACAGTCGCCGTTCTCGATACGGGCATCGAGCGCTCCCACGAGGATTTCGAGGGCGTCAATATCCTGAACGGCTACGACGCCGTCAAAAGAGCGTCGGGCGTTTCGGGCGACTCTTCGGGGCACGGCACCGCCGTCGCGGGCGTCATCGCCGCCGCCGCGAACAACCAAAAAGGCTTTGCGGGAATCGCCTGCGGCGTAACGATTCTGCCCGTAAAGGTCTCGACCACGGGCGCGACGATCTACTCCTCCGACCTGATAAGCGGCATCCGCTTCGCCGCCGACGCGGGCGCCGATATAATCAATATGTCCGTCGGAGGATATTCCCCCTCATACGCCGAGCAGGAAGCCGTCGATTACGCCGTTGCCAAGGGCTGTATCCTCATCGCCGCCTCGGGCAACGAGGGCGACCGTTCCTACGCGGGGCAGAAGAGCTATCCCGCCTCCTACGAGGGCGTCGTTTCCGTCGCGTCGGTTTCCCAAAACGGCGAGGTAAGCGCGTTTTCGCAGTATAACGACGCCGTCGACGTTGCCGCCTACGGCGAAAATATCCCGATACTCGCCTTCGAGGACGGACGTTCCGTCTATAAATACGATTCCGGCACAAGCTATTCCTGCGCGCTCGTCTCCGGCGTCGCGGCGCTCGCTCTCGCCTCTGCGGGGGACGTGCGTTTTGAAAGCGCCGAGTTCGATTCACTTATAAAAGATATCTGCGGCGACAGTCGTAACGATCACGTCGGCTGCGGCATCATCAACGCCGAAAAGGCCGTCGACTTCGCGAAGCTTCCGATAATCACGGGCGTCAGAAACGGGGAAGTATATTCCGACAAGATAAAAATCGGCTTCAACCGCGGCAAAGCCTCCGTCGACGGCGAAAGCATAATCGACGGCGAGACGGTGCTCGTCGGCGGCAGACACGTTTTAAAGGTCGTCGACGGCGAAAACGAAAAGGTCTTTTCCTTCCGCCTCAATTACGACCCGCTTTCCTACGAAATAAAAGAATATTCCGCCTTCTCGACGGTAAGCTTTTCGCGCGGGGAAGCGTATCTCGACGGCTTCGTCTATAAGTCGGGCGATAAGATAGACACCTTCGGAAAACATACTTTCGAGCTCACCGACGGCGACGAAGTATTGACCGATACGATAAACGTTTCTCCCTCCTTCGCCGAGGTGAACGGTATCGGGCACGATAATATTTACGACCACCCCGTCTACGTTTCCTCCGTCGGCGCGGCGAAGACAACGCTCGACGGCGTAATTCTCGCCGGCGGCGCGACGGTCTATGAAAACGGCATCCACCTCGTCGACCTGTTCTCCGAAAACGGAAGCGGCGTCGGCTCCTATACCTTCTATATCGACTCCTTCGCTTCCGAAAAGATACTTTCCGATTATTCCTCTCCCAAAGCTTTCCGCGACGAAGAGTACGGATATTACGTTTTCTACGGCGAAACGCTTGTCGGCGCAAGGATATATTACGGGGATTCCCCCGAAAAATACGACGTTTTTCTCCCGATAGGAACGGTATTTTCCCATTGTCTCTGCGGCGGTTATCTCGTCCTTTTCACCGAAAACGGCATCACGGTCATAGAGCGCGCCGCTTTGCACGATAAAAACCCCGTAACCCGCTCGGACGTTACCGTCTGCGACGCCGCCGCGGCATACGGCGATAAAGCACTCGTCTTTATCGAAAGCGAGGTCATGCTTTTCGACCCCGAAAATCTCTCTTTCGAGCCGTTCGCGATCGTTCCCGAGCCGATAATGGCTGTTGCCTGCGATGAAAACGGCTTTGTCGCCTATTCCGACGTTTCGGGCGGCATCTATAAATATTCTTTCGGAACGAAAACCGTTTCGTTTATGAAAATCGCCGACCGCGACGGCGCGAAAGTCCTCGTCTCAAAAGATTTTCTGGTGATCGGCAATAAAGTCTATTCGACGGAAAACGGCGAATTTATTTCCGAATTCGCTTCCGAAAGCGCCGCGAAACTAAAAGACGGAATGCTTTTCACCTCCGATTCCGTCATCGACTGCAAGACGGGCGAAACGCTCGGCGTTTTCCCGCTTCCGATAAGCGATATCACCTTCGGGTTTACCGAAAACGTGCTTTACGGCGTCGGCGGCGAGGTTTTGCGCGTCAGCGCGGAAAGGGAATTTCCTTATTCCGTCTGCGCCGCCGTTCCCGATAACAGATCGCTTACGTCTCCCGAAACGACTAACGTCTATCGCCGCTCGGCGCTTATCGGTCCTTTCGAGCACGTTATTTCGGCGGGCGCGCTCAGAAACAGCGTTTATTTCATCACCGACGGCGGTTATAATCTCCATTCCGCCGCCGTGTCGGATATGTCCGAAAAGGTGATACCATTACGCTACCGTCCTTCAAAAGTCTTCTGCGGTGAAAATAAAGTCGCCGTCGCGTTTTACGGCGCGAACAAGCTTTTCCTGCTCTCCGAAGGTGTCGGCACTTATCTCGATATCCCCTCCGTCTGCACGGACGCCTGCTTCGACGGAAACAACGTTTACGCCGTCTGCGGAAATAAACTTTACGTCGTGGATATCGGCTCGAATACCCGTATAGATACCGGCGTCGTCTGCGAAGAGATCGAAGCCTTCGGCGGCTATTTCTACGCGATAAACGAAAAAACTCTTACGAAATACGATAAAAGTCTGTCCGCCGTTTCAAGCGTCCGCGTTTCCGAAACGGCGTTAAAGGCGGATTCCTTCCTCTCCGTCGGAAGCAACGTCTACGCCCGCGACCTCGGCATAAAAGCCGTTCTCACCAAGCCCATCCTCGCGTCGAGAGGCGACGCGGTCGTTACCGAAAACGGGCTTTATTCGATAAACGAATCGGCGTATATCGGCGATATCGGCGTCGATTCCCCGAAGCTCGCGCTGTTCACCCCCGATAATTCGCTTTTCGTCTTTTCCGATAACTGTATAGTGAAACATTCCTACGATGACGGCGCGGCTTTGACGTCTCTGCCGACCTTTACGGGCTTGGAAAGCGGAAAAACCTATAAAGAAAATTTAAAGATAACCTTTGACCGCGGCGTGTGCTTCTTGGACGGCGAGCCCTTCGCTTCGGGCAAAACCGTCTCGGAACGCGGCGAGCATACGCTCGTTACCGTTCTCCCCTGCGGCAGAAGGATATCCTCCGATTTCCGCATCTCCGTCGGGCTTTCGTCCATCTCCTTCGTCGTCCCCGAAAGGCACATGTCCGTCGGCGAGACGATAATACTCCATATCCTCTATCTCCCCGAAGGCGCCGATTCCGTCCCCGTGAAATTCGAATGTGCCGACGGCGGAATAACGATAGACCCGTCGGGCACGGTTTCCGCCGCCAAAGTCGGCGAATATACCGTAAACGCCCTGACTGCCGACGGAAAATTAAAAGCTTCGTGCAAAATCATCGTCAGCGATAAGCTCGTCGCCTTCAAAGAAGACTTTCCGTATTTCGTCGACCGCGAAAACGGCATCGTGCGCGGTATCCCCGCGGGCACGAAGGCGAAGGAACTGCTTTCCTCTCTCGCCACCTCCGCCGACGCGAATATAATCGGTAAAAACGGCAAAGAAAACCGCGGCGTCATCTGCACGGGCGATAGGATAACCCTCGTCGACGGCGATGAGATTCTCGACGAGCTCGACTTGTCGGTGTCCGGCGACGTCGACTCGGACGGCTATGTTTCCGCCTACGATCTCTACGTCCTCGAAAAGATAATAAAAGGCTCTTCCGCCGAGCCCTGCCGCCACGCTTCCGCCGATCTGACGGGCGACGGTGTGCTGACGAACAACGACTATCTGTTCTTGCGCGACGTGCTTCTCAGAAAGCGCGACTATGCCGTCGGCGAGCCCGAAAACAATCTTTTCGGCTCCTTCTCGGTGGTCGCTCCGAGCTACGTTACCGAAAATTCGGTCATCGACGTCGCTCTTTGCATAAACGGTTGCAAACACACCAAAGCCGTCTCGGGAATCCTTACTTTAAGCGAAGGGCTCGAGTTCGTCTCCGCCTATTCCACGGGTTGGGAATGTGAATTTTCCGAAGCCGAAAAAGGCGTTCTTGCCTTCCGCGTCTGCACAAAAGACGGTTCGGAATGCGGAAGCGCGTTCAAGGTATTGTGCGGGCTGAAGCTTCGCGTCGCCCCGACGGCAAAAGAATTTTCGGTCGTCGGTGAGCCCGTAACCGTCAAGCTCGGCGATAAAACGGTAAAAGTCGCCGCGGACGAATGCTCGTTCCGCCAGTCCGATAAAAACGTCGGAACGTTTTCGTTTGACGTTACCAACGCCCATAGCTTCAAATTCGATAAAGATACCTACGAATACCGCGTAACAGTCCCCTACGACAGCGCGCTTGCCGATATCGAATATACCTGCGAAGAGGGCGGCAGCGTCTATATAAGCGAGACCGTAATCCCCGACGGCGGCGAGCTTGACGTCCATATAAGCCATTCCGACGGTGTCGGCGGAGCGGGCTATTATACCCTTCATATCCGCCGCGACGTCGAGCCCGATTTCGATTCGAACTGCCGTCTCGCGGTTCTTGAAGCCGAGGGCTTCCGCCTGTCTCCCGCCTTTGATCCCGATATCCTTGATTATTCCTTCTCCGTGCCGTTCGGGACGGAAGAAATAAATCTTTACTGCGTCGCCCAGAGCAAAACCGCCGAGGTGATAATAGGCGACTGCAAGCTTTATTCGGATATGAACGAGATAACCGTTACCGTCGTTTCTCCCGACGGCGAAACGCTCGTTTATACGTTAAACGTCGAGGTGTTGCCCGAAGAAAGCTCCGAGGAGGCGACCTCAGAAGTCCCCGAAGACGACGGCTCGAAGACAAAAGTTTTAATAGTCGTTTCCGTCGCTACCCTTATAGTCGGTTTTGCGCTGTTTATGCGCTTCCGCTCCAAAGAAGACGCAGACGCTGATTCATAAAACCAAAAAATTCAAAATCTCACAAAAAGAGGCTCGACAAAAAGCCTCTTTTTTCGTTTTTTTATATTATATAAGTATTGAAAATTTATTCTTTCCGTGATAAAATATATTGATTAAGTATATTTATTCTATTCGGAGGTGTGAACGTGAGAAAGCTTATCTGTCTTCTGCTCGTTTTCTCCCTCTCCCTCTGCATTGCCTCCTGCGGATCCGCCGAAAAAAGCGAAACCTTCTATTCCATGGGCACTTATTGTTCGGCAACGTACAGCGGCGGAGCCGACGCGGAAAAAGCCGTCCGCGATACCGAAAACCTTATTTC
Source organism: Eubacteriales bacterium (assembly GCA_045642945.1). Lineage (GTDB taxonomy): Bacteria > Bacillota > Clostridia > Oscillospirales > CAG-382 > Coliplasma. The sequence goes on from JAZUJV010000316.1 coordinate 13,804, forward strand.
CGCCCGCGTCGTCGGCTCGGATATATATAAGCTTAACCACGGCGAAACCGTTAATCTTCCCGATGATATAAAAAATCTTCTTGCTCTCTGCGCCGACGTCTCGGCGTTCACGGAAGGAAAATATGACGTTTTCGTTTTGCCGCTTACGTCGCTTTGGGATTTCGACTCGGAGGAAGCATCCGTTCCGTCCGCCGAAGAAATCGAAAAAGCGCTTTCCGACTCCTCGGTGAAATCTCTTGAAACCGTCGGAGAGGGAAGTATTTTAAAAAGCGGAGGCATCGACCTCGGCTCGGTCGGCAAAGGCTTCGGCTGCGAAAACGCCGTGAATTCTTTAAAAGAATCGGGCTGCAAAAACTGTATCGTCAGCGTCGGCGGCAGTATCGGCGTTTATTCCGAAGGCGACAAGGAATACAAAATCGCGCTTCGCGACCCATTCGGCTCTCAAAACGACGTCATCGGCGTTTTCAGACTAAAAAACGCCTACGTTTCGACTTCGGGAAGCTACGAGAAATGCTTTACAAAAGACGGCGTCCTTTATCACCATATCCTCGACGCCCGCACGGGTTTTCCGTATGAAAGCGATTTCGTCTCGGTTTCCGTCGTGTCGCAAAGCGGCGCGCTGTCGGATATTCTCTCGACCGCTTGTTTTATGCTCTCTGTTGACGAAGCGCGAAAGCTTCTCGAAAAATATTCCTCCGAGGCGGTCTTCGTTACGAAAAACGGCGATATAATCGCCACGAGCGGTATAAAAGATATCTTCTCGGCAAAAGACGGCAAGGCGGTGTCGTTTATATGAAAAAGCTTTTCCGCCTGCCCGACCTTATAATAATCCTGCTTATCGCCGCCGTCTGTTTGACCTTCTTCCTGATACCGAAAAAAGAGGGGAGATACCTGATAATCGAAAAAAGCGGCGAAGAAATCCGGAAGCTCGACCTTTCTTCCTATAAAACTCCCGAGAAAATAACGATAGAGACCACCGAAGGCGACCTTATAATCGAAGTCGGCGAAAACTACGCAAGAATAAAATCTTCGCCCTGTAAAAACAAACTCTGCGTCCGCTGCGGAAAAATCGAAAAAAGCGGCGAGACTGTGGTCTGCCTGCCGTGCGAAGTGTCTATAAGGCTTTCCGGCGAGACCGAATACGACGGGAGGACGGGCTGATGAACAAAACGCGTAAGCTTACCTATACCGCCGTCTTTTCGGCGATAGCCGTCGCCGTCAGCGCCGTCGAATCTCTCGTTCCGCTCGGCGCGTTCATGCCCCCCGGCGCGAAGCTCGGGATGTCGAACGTCGTTACGATGTTCGCGTCCTCTTACCTCGGTATCCCGTGCGCTCTGGCGATAGCCGTCGTAAAATCGCTTTTCGTGCTCGCCACCCGCGGCGTTACCGCCTTCTTTATGAGTCTGGCGGGCGGGCTGCTCTCCACTCTTGTCTGCGGCTTGCTTATAAAAAGCAAAAAAATCTTTTTCGGCAGAGTCGGGATCGGGATAATCGGCGCGCTTTTGCATAATTTCGCCCAGATATCCGTCTGCTCGCTCTATATGGGAAGCGCGGTTTTCGCCTATCTTCCGTTCCTCTGCCTCGCTTCGCTTGTAACGGGAAGCGCAAGCGGGCTTTTGCTCGGCCTTACCGAAAAGCATTTCCCGAACAAAATAATCGAAAAATATCACGAAAAATAATCCGAAAGGAAAATATAAATATGGCAAACGACAACAGACCGCTCTCGCCCTTCACGACGCGCGGCGGTATCAGAGTGCCTCACCGCAAAAACACGGCGGGCGCGCCTTCGATAATCATGCCGCCTCCCGAGAAGGTAATAATCCCTCTCCAGATGCACATCGGCGCACCCTGTAATCCGACTGTCGCGGTGGGCGACAAAGTAAAAGTCGGCGACGTGATAGGCGACAGCGACGCTTTCGTAAGCGCTCCCATTCACGCGTCGGTTTCCGGCACGGTTACGAAACTCGGCAATATCGTAATGCCCGCGGGCAATACGGTCCAGACGGTCGAGATAGAATCCGACGGACTTATGGAAAAACGTGAGACCGAGCCACCGAAGGTCGAAAACGTCGCGGATTTTCTTAAAGCCGTCCGCGCAAGCGGGCTCGTCGGCTTGGGCGGCGCGGGCTTTCCCGCCGCAGTAAAGCTTAAAGTTCCCGAAACGGCGCACGTCGATACCCTTATCGTCAACGCCGCGGAATGCGAGCCGTATATAACCAGCGATAACCGCTGTATAATCGAGGATTCGTGGGATGTCCTCTCGGGCATCTACGCCGTTAAAGATATCCTCGGCGTCCACAGCGTCCTTATCGGCATCGAGGCGAACAAGCCCGACGCGATAGACCTTCTTTCGAGAATGGCTTATAACGACGTCCGCGACCCGAACAACGAGGTCCGCGTCGTGAAATTAAAGACAGACTACCCCCAGGGCGCCGAAAAAATGCTCATCCGCGCCTGCACGGGGCGTGTCGTTCCCGCCGGCGGGCTTCCCTCCGACGCGGGCTGCGTGGTCATGAACGTTACCTCGATAGCGTTCCTTTCCACCTATTTAAAAACCGGTATGCCGCTCGTCTCGAAGCGCATAACCGTTGACGGAAGCGCCGTCGGAAGACCCTGCAACGTCATCGTTCCGATAGGAACGCGAATCTGCGACGTTATGGAATTCGTCGGCGGCTACCGCAAGCTCCCGAAAAAGATACTTATGGGCGGTCCCATGATGGGCCAGACCATCCCGAGCGACGAAATACCCGTCGTCAAAAATACCAACGCCGTCCTCGCGTTCACCGAGGACGAGGCGATACTTCCAGAGGAAGACGCCTGCATCCGCTGCGGCAGCTGCGCTTATAACTGCCCGATGGGACTTATGCCGATGACGCTCGCGCAAGCCGCCGTCCGCGGCGACCACGAGGCTTTGGACAAAGGCTGCGTAATGGCTTGCATCGAATGCGGAAGCTGCTCCTTCGTGTGCCCCGCTCACCGCTCGGTTACCCAGCGTATAAGGCTCGGCAAAGTGCTTATGAAAGAAAGGCAGGCGACTAAAAAATGACCGAAAAACTCATATTATCTTCGTCGCCGCATTTTAAAACCAACGGCTCGACCCGCCGCATAATGGCGTCGGTGCTCATCTGCTTACTTCCCGCCGTCGCCGCGTCCTGCGCGATATTCGGGATGCGCTCCTTACTCGTCGTGGCGTTCTGCGCGTCGGTTTGCGTCGTCGCGGAATATCTCTGCCGCCTCGTCATGAAGCGTAAACAGACGATAGGCGACCTTTCCGCCGCCGTAACGGGCGTGCTTCTCGCGCTTACGCTCCCGCCCGAAATCAACCTTGCCTACTGCCTCGTCGGCTGTATCGCCGCGATAGTCGTCGTCAAGCAGATGTTCGGCGG
>JAZUJV010000317.1:0-1973 GCA_045642945.1 Eubacteriales bacterium
CCTCGGCGAAACCGCCCTCGACCTCGAAAATGCAAACGCCGCCCGTATGAGCGCCACCGCGATCGAGGAATTCAACGAAAACAAAACCTTCGTCGATTACGATACTTTTACGTTTTACGTTACTATCGTAAATATCCCCGATAAAGGCAAAAACACGAACATCTCCTTCCGCCCCTATATAATTTACGGCGAAAAAACCGTTTACGGCGAAATCCTCGAAAGAAATTACAACGATACTCATAGCGTCGTCCGCGGTATCGCGCTCGCGCTCGGCGATAACGAAATTTCCTGCCCCGATAACTGGTTCGACTGATATTTCGAAACAAACTGTTGAAAACCCGTCCAAAATATGTTAATATATCTAAAATCTCAATAACTTGATTCAAGCGAGGTAAATTATGAAAAATCGAATTTTAAGCGTTTTGCTCGCCGCATTGATGCTTGCATTAATCCTTCCGTTTGCCGCTTTGTCCGTCTTCGCGGGTGAAGAAGACCTGATTATCACCAAAAACGGCGTTCCCGCCGTAGCATATGAAGACTACGAGTGGTTTAACGGCATTCTTAATATTTATGAAGACGGTCTCACCATTTCCGGCAAAATCGACGACGGCAGAATCTGCTGTATGGCATCCGACCTGACCTTCGAAAATTTTTCGATAACTTTTTCGGATGACGACGATGACACCGTCGCGTTCCATGACGACTGCGTGCTCTATCTTAAAGGCAACAACTTCATCTTCAACGAAAACGGCTCTTTTTCCGGAATCTATTCGTATGCTGGGTCTTTCGAAATTGCCGGTGATGGTAACCTTGACGTATACAGCGCTCACGACGGTATTTATGCGGAAGGCTGCCTTACCGTGTCCGCTTCCGGTAAAATTAACGTGGACGTCGCTCACGGCGCGGTGATATGCTGGGCTCCCATTTTTAGGGAAACCGTAAATATGTTTTTCGCGCGCGGAAAAGGTGAAGATTGCGGCGTGCTCTGGAGCTGGGAATGTGCCGTTATAGGCGGCGGGCTCGGCGTAATGGGCTCTGCGGATTACGTGGATTCTATCGGTTTGGTTACCGACGACTTCCTTTATGACGAGGATTCGGCATATTACTATGTCGGCGAAGGCGATAACGCGCCCATCGCGAAATCGCTTTTGATAATAAGCTCCGAATATGCCGTCATCTCTCTCGGCGCAAAAGTCAACGAAAAGACCTCCTCTCTCCGCCTCGGCGCGAGATATAACGGTTTTCTCCTCGGTTCCGCCGAACGCGCTTCCGTCGAAGACCTCGGAATGCTCTTCTATCCGTCCCACCTTCTCGGCACTTCTGCGCTTGACCTCGGAAACGCCAGCGCCGCCCGTATGAGCGCGACCGCCATCGAGGAATTCGACGCCGCAAAGAAATTCGTCGACTACGATTCCTTTACGTTTTACGTTACTATCGTCAATATCCCCGACAAAGGCAAAGACACGAATATCTCCTTCCGCCCATATATTATTTACAGCAAAAAAATTTACAGCAAAAAAACCGTTTACGGCGACGTATACGAAAGAAGCTATTATTCCGTCCTTGACGCCGCAGGCGTTCTCGCGTACAAACAGGGCGATAACGAAATTTCCTGCCCCGATAACTGGTTTGACTGATACTTGAAAACACAAAAAGCCGACTGACGAAAAAATCAGTCGGTTTTTCGTTAAATGACTCTTGAAAAATCATTTCGGCTATGTTAATATGTCTTAACAAAATAACATCTTAAAGCGAGGTAAATTATGAAAAACCGTATTATCGGCGTTTTGCTCGCCGCATTGATGCTTGTAAGCATCCTTCCGTTTGCCGCCGTACCCGCCTTCGCTGACGAAGTCGGCTTCACCGTAACCAAAAACGGCGTCCCCGCCGTAGCAGAAGAAGACTACGAGTGGTCTGACGACGAGAACTTGCTCATTATTTATTCCGACGGTCTTACCGTTTCCGGCAAAATC
>JAZUJV010000318.1:0-1723 GCA_045642945.1 Eubacteriales bacterium
TTTTCCGTCAAATCAACGCGAATATAATATTTTTCCGCACCTTTTTCAAAAAAAGTGCGTTTTCCTTCCTGATAAACCCGTTTTTCTTCCGCTTACCCGAAAACCGTTTACAAATACTTTTATATCGTGTAAAATCCGAAAACGAAAGGAGCGAGCATAATGAAGATTCGTACCGAAATCGACCCCGACAGCCCCGGCGAGATAATACTTCGCGTCCCGTCGCTTGACGAAGAAGCCGCGGCTTTGCAAACCAAACTCGTTAAGCTCGTTTCCTCGGCAAGCGAGATATCGGTGATAAGCGGCGACAGGGAGATCTACCTTCCGACGAAGGATATCCTCTTCTTCGAGACCTTCGATTCCCACGTTTACGCCCATACGCCGAAGGATTGCTATAAAAGCGACTATAAGCTTTACGAGCTCGAAGAGCTTCTCCCGCGCCTTTTCGTCCGCGCTTCCAAATCCACTCTTATAAACACTTCGCTGATATTCAGCATCACCCGCTCGCTTACCGGCGTAGCCGAAGCCGAATTTTACGGAAGCAAAAAGAAATGTCCCATATCGCGGATGTATTATCATTCCGTCCGCGATACGATAGAAGAAACGAGGTTAAAAAAATGAAAATCGAAAAAAATATCAATATTTCCCGTTCCAAAAAAAGAAAAAGCGCCGTCTTCTTCGGCGTCCTGCTCATCCTCGCGGGCGTGCTCTTCATCGTCGAAGCGCTCGACGTCTTCTCCTTCGACGTCCTCGGGCTGACGCCGTTACGTATCTTCCTTGCGATAGTCTCGCTCGCCATGATCGGCTGGTGCGTCTTCCATTGCCCCTCCCTTATCCCCGTGTTTTCGGGAACTCTCTATTGCTCCGCCGAGCCCGCGATAGCGTCGCTTATAGGCAGGGAAGACCCCGATATACTTAATAACTGGCTCGTTATGGGCGTCGCGCTTATGCTTTCCGTCGGCTTTGCGCTGATATTCAAAAGGAAAAAATTCCCTTTCTCAAAAGAAAACTGGAACGAAGGCGCGGGCAACAAAACCTTCTATATCGACTCCCGCGACCTCGGGGAATATTCCTATACCGACACGGTCGGAAACGTCAATATCTATTTCAGCAACAAAGAGGAATATAAAGGCGGCGGCACCGTCTCCGTCTCCGACGTCGTCGGCAATGTAGTCTTCCACGTGCCTGCCGAATGGCTCGCCGATATACGGTGCAGCGACCACCTCGGCTCGCTCGATTGCCCCGAACAAAGCGGTAACTACGATAAAACCGTCCGCCTTGTCGCTACCGATATCGTCGGCAACGTCGTAGTCGAAAAAGAATAACCGAAAATACAAAATATCCGTTGCATTTGCAACGGATATTTTTTTATACCTTTGTTATAATAAAACCGTAAAAAGGAGCTGATATTATGAAAAAACTGCTTTCTCTGCTGCTTTGTGTCGCTTTTACGCTTGCGCTTTTCGCCTGCGGAGAACCTGAAAATCCGTCCGAGCCTGTTTCCGAAGATATAATGGGCGGCGGGCTGACCTTCACCGAGCCGCTTCGCCTCGCGGGCTTAAAAGGCCCGACCTCCCTCGGAATGCTTAAAATAATGGAAGACGACGCGGGCGGAGTCGCCAAAAACGAATATGTCTCCACCCTTCCGGGCAGTGCCGACGAGATAACGCCCAAGCTTATAAAAGGCGAGCTCGATATCGCCGCCGTCCCCTCAAACCTCGCGTCC
>JAZUJV010000319.1:0-2627 GCA_045642945.1 Eubacteriales bacterium
AGCCGAAACGATTTTTCTCATAACACACACTCCTTAATAAATATGATTATTTGTTTTTTTGTGCGTTCCGCGAAATTTAAAATTCTTCTTTTTTTCCTTCCGCTTCCCGGTTCTTCTCTTCTTTGATTTTTTCTTCGAAAGTTTTTTCGTCTTTTAAATATTGTCTCGCCGCTTCTTCGCGTACGATCCTTTTTTCATTCGCTTTCCTTGATTCGTATTCCGCTTTTTTCTGCGATTTCTTTTTTCTGTCCTTCTTTTCGAGGAATATGAACGTGCGGATATCGTCCTTAGTTGCCCATATAAGCGCGGCTAAAACACCGATGAAAAGATAAACGGCTAAAACTTTTTCTTTTAACGTGAGACGTTTTTCTACGCGCTGTCCGAGAGCCGAGCGCGAAATGACAGTCTCGCCGCCCTTCGATATCTCGACGGCGCTTTTTCCGCCCGCGACGTCCACGTCGGCGTAAACGACGGTTATCTCTTCGCCCTTAAGCGCTTCGATGTCCGCGACTTTTCCGTTAAGCGCTTCGGTATTCGCCTTCACGAAAACCGAGATTTTCTTGTCGCCCACGCTTAAAACGTACGCTTCGTCTTTTAAATAGCCGTCTTTTCCGACGCTTTCGCAAATTCCCGTCACGGTTTCAAGCTTTTCGTCGGATATCTTCGAGGAAATATTCTTATACGGCTTGTCTGCGTACCAAAAAACCGCGAAAACAATGACGAAAACTACAAAAAACACAGTTACGCATTTCATAAATCCTTTCGTCATAAAGTCCGGAAGATTTTTGTTTTTTCTGCCGCTCATCTGCCCTGAGCCTCTCTTTCTTCCCGCTCTCTTTCGGCCTGCGGTTTTCTTAAATATACCGGCTTCAAAGCCGCCGCGTCGATACCTTCTCCCGCGATATACTTCTTATATCCGATAACGGCTGTCGAAAGCGCGTTCTGGTCTATCGCCGCTTCGGGCGCGAGAATACAGTTTTCACCGCCGTAAAGCTTCAAAAACGCCTTCGCCCCGTCGCCGCATACCGTTACTTCGCGACAGTCCTTTATCATCTCTGTAATCTCGCCGACAGATAAAGCCGCGTCCTCGCTTAACCTTTCGCCGTCCTTGAAAAGAGCGGCGTAAAACTGCTCTCTCTTCGCGTCCATGAGCGAAAGAACGTAACCTCTGCCCACATTCAAAGCCAAAGCTTCAAGTGTCGATACGCTCACGCAGGGTATTTTTTTCGCGAACGCCAGACCCTTTACCGTCGCCACGCCGATACGGACTCCCGTAAAAGACCCGGGCCCCGCGTCCACCGCGTAAAGCTCTATGTCTTCCACGCTCTTTCCGTATTGATCAAGCGCGCTTTCGAGCATAGGCAAAAGCGTCTCGCTGTGCGTCATTTTGTTCCTGCATGTGAAAAGGGAATAGGTGATAACCTCTCCGCCGACTATCTCCGCCACAGCCGCCGAAGCGGTTACGGCGGTGCTGTCAAGTGCCGCTACGATCATAATACCGAAAACCTCCGTGTGTGCTCGCCTGTCGCCTCGATTTTTAACCTTATCGCGCTTTCCGGTATCGCGTCTTCAAAAAGCTCGCTCCACTCGGTAACGATAATGCTCTGCCCGTCGGCGTAGTCGTAAAATCCCGTCGAAAGAAGATCGTCCTCGTCTTTAAGACGGTATAAATCAAAATGATATATCTTCGCGTTTTCTCCGATATATTCGTTGACGATAGCGAAGGTCGGCGAATGTACCAGCGTCAGACATTCGGGGCAAAGCGCTTTCACGAGCCCCCTCACGAACGCCGTCTTTCCCGCGCCCATCTCACCGTAAAGCGCCAAAAATCCGCCTTTTTCAAGCTTTTCTGCGACTTTCGCCGCGATCTCCTCGGTTTCCGCCAAGGACGATGAATTATACTGTTCCATAAATTTATACCTGATGTTATTTAATAAGCTTTCAGCATTCAGCATTAAGCTTTTAGATGAACGTTTGTTTCGCAAACGAATTATTTATGAATTGTCGCTTGCGCGTCATGAATTGTCGCTTGTGCGTCATGAATTGCCGTAAACGGCATGAATTGTTTGCCCCGCAAACATTAAGGAACAAATGCTTCCGCAAATGAATCTTTATGTATGTCTCTCGTTTTCTCCAATCCCGCGCGAATCGTTTCCCGATTCGAAGAAATACTCTTGCCTCGCGCGGAATCACCTAACCTTGTGTCTTCAAAATGTAGGGCACGGCTAACGGCTTGCGCCGAGCGCTTTTTCACACCTCCGCTTTTGCTGCGGCGCGAAAAATCGGGCGCTGCGCATTCTCCCACCCGCTTCATCCGCCCCCGGCGGCGCGGGCAAAAAAATCAATCTGCATCCACCTCGCTACGCCCTCGACAACGGGCTAAGCGATGCGGCGCTTCCTTTTCGTGAAAAGGAAGCGAAAAGCTTTTAAAGCTCGCGCTGTCGCGCCCTTCCTTTTTGAAAAAAGGAAGCGAAAAACTTTTAATTCTCGCGCTGTCGCGCTCATGTTGTAAAAGTCAATAATAATGAAAACGAAATCCCGAAGGCAAAAATACGAATAAATAGGGAAAAATGAAAAAAAGGAACGTTCGCTGCGCGAACGGATTTTTTTGTATGGGTATTGGGTGT
>JAZUJV010000320.1:0-5997 GCA_045642945.1 Eubacteriales bacterium
GACCGCTTGGCCTCCGACTTACACGATAATGGTGAATACAAATTTGTCCAATTATTAACAGCAAGGGACAAAGGAAAAACAGTTGTTGCAGTTAAATTTTTAAACGAGTTTGAACTTAACACTATTCCGATAAAGAGGAAAAGCCAAAACGGCAAGCCAATTAAAGGGATCAACGTATCAAATAAAGGCATCATTTCCGATTTGTTTGGAAAAAACGGAACAAATGACGGAATGATTCGTTATGCGGTGGAATTAATTGGAGATAATATATTAAAAATCCTTGATTGATAAAGCAAGTTACTTTTGCATCGAAAATATGCGACGTCTTTATATAAAAATGCACTTTGTTTGACGAGCAAAGTGCATTTTTGATTACAAGAATTTTCCGAGGCGAAATAAATTCGCAATATTTATTAATTATAAAATAAAATGCAATTATGTTTATGTCACGCCGTTACTTCTGCGCCGCATTTCTTTCTCTTGAAAACCCCGACGCAGTATGCTATAATAACAAAAACCCCTTCAAAAATACGCGAAAAGGAGCTTATCATGGAAGAAAACGAAAAAACCGTAAGTGAAAACCTTCCCGAAGAGACCGAAAAAGCCATAACCGAAAATCTTCCCGAAGAAAACGATACGCCTTCTGTCCCCAAGCCGACAAACTTCGACCCCGAAGCCAATATACCGCTTTGCGTCTACGGCCCTCCGGAATGGTTCAGCCCCAAGCCTCTGAATTTAGACGAAAAAACCGGTCTCGGCGCCGATCCCTCGCTTTTGAACGGTATGGAGTCGAAAGATTTTACGCCCGCAACCACCGACAAACCGCAAAATCCGAACGGAAAATTCTGCGAATGCTGCGGCTACCCTCGCAAGCCGGAATATAAATTCTGCGTCAACTGCGGCGCGAGATTGAAATAATACGATGAACAAAATAAGCGACCTCTCGCTTCTCGCCGACTACCGCGAAAGCGTCTTAAAGGTCTGCCCGCCGCTTAAAATCCTCTTTCTCGAGCTGACCTCACGCTGCAACGCCTTCTGCCGCCATTGCGGAAGCGACTGCGAGCATAAGGCGAAGGAAAACGAGCTTACGACGGCGGAGATAAAAAACTTCCTGATTTATATAAAAAACAACTACGACGTAAGCAAAATCATGCTCTGCATAACGGGCGGAGAGCCGCTTTTGCGCGAGGATTTTTTCGAGATAGTCTCCTTCGCGTCGTCGCTCGGCTTCGGCTGGGGAATGACGACCAACGGGATATTGATAGACGAAAATACCGCGAAAAAGCTTAAAGAATCGGGAATGAAAACCGTCTCCGTCAGCCTCGACGGATTAAAGGATTACCACGATTGGTTTCGCCGCGTAAACAGCTTCGACCGTTCCGCCGTCGCCGTTAAAGCCCTTGCGGCGCAAGGCTTTCATAACGTTCAGATAACCACCGTCGTTACGAAAAAGAACATAGACGACCTCGCCGCGATGTATGAATTTTTCAAAACTCTCGGCGCGGATTCCTGGCGGATAATAAACATCGAGCCCATCGGCAGAGCCAAAGAGCTCGAAAGCTTATATCTCGGCGCGGACGATTATAAAACGATGTTTTCGTTTATAAAAGAGCATAGAAACGACCCCGCTCTGCCCACCTGCTACGGATGCAGCCACTACCTCGGCGAAGAGCTCGAAAGGACAGTCCGCGACTGGTATTTTCTCTGTAACGCGGGCGTTTACACCGCGAGTATCACGTCGACCGGCGATATCGTAAGTTGTCTCGACGTCGAGCGCAGGAACGACCTCGCCGAAGGAAATATAAGAAAAGACGATTTTAAAAATATCTGGCAAAACGGCTTTAAAAAATACCGTAAAGATAAAAAAATCCCCGAAAACTGTCTCGGCTGCGACTACTTTCGCTTCTGCGACGGCGGCTCGTTCCATACCCGCGACTTCGATAAAAATACCCAGTGCCTCTGTTTTAAAGGCGTGCTGTTCGATTAAAAACGCAATATGCACGAATCATATCGGGTTTGCCTTAGGCAAACATATCGTTAAAAATTCCGACCGAATAGAAAAGGCGGGCTGATATCAAATCAGCCTGCCTTTGTTTTTTTGTTGTCGGTGCGAAGCGGCTCTTTTACTGACCGAAGGTATAAGCGATACAGAGCGCGACAGTCGTAAAAGCGGCGATGGCGACCCAGAACCACCATTGTTTGGCGATGTTAAAGCTTACTGCCGAAGGGTTTCTTTCTGCCGAACCGTTTTTCCGCGCTTCTTCTCTTGCTTTCAAAATCGCGGCGTACTCTTCTTCAAGATACGCTCTTCCGTGGTCGACGACGATAACGACGTCGCCGTCCGTCGGGACCTTGAACTCATAAGTAAACGTTCTCGCGCCCGAAAAATAAAGCTTTTGTGCTCCGGCGGAAAGCTTCATTCTGATTTCGCTGTTTTCCTCCGCCGTTTCCCAATGCCGATAATCCTTTGAGACGTTAAGCGCGATATGATTGTTATGTATACATTTTACCGTAACGTTTTCCGCCCGCTCCGATTTCGATTCGGTTTTCGGAGCGTCAACGATCAGCTGTGTGCCGCAGTACGAACAGACGAGCGGTTTATTTTCCGATTCCGTCCGTATAAACGCCCCGCAGTTAGGACATTTCAGCGAAACGATGTTCATTGTTTATCTTCCTTCAAAATAGTTTTCGATAAAACTTGCCGTGCTGTGGTCGATAGGGAACATTTCGCCGTCGACGAGCCAGATAAAATACTGACCCTCGCGGTTTTTCTCCATTTTAAGGATATGGGGAATATTGATCCATACTTTCGAGCCGTCCGGCGTTTCCAATACCAATTTAAAGCTTCGCATATTGTTTTACCTCTTTCCTGAAATTTATATGTTTTTCCGATAAATAAATTATATCAGCAAAAAACAGGCTTGTCAATTTTTTCTTTGCGTTTCCGATTTCCTTTCCGTTCACGCTTGAAAACACGCTTCCCGTATGATATAATATAAAATCGTATATATCCGAAAACTCCGCGAAAGGCAAAACAATGTTAAAAAGTCTGATAGGCGATAAAAAATTCTATAAACACGTTCTCGTTCTCGTTATCCCGATATTCATACAGAATTTCATCACGAACTTCGTGAATATGCTCGATAACCTTATGGTAGGGAAGATAGGTCAGGTCGAAATGACCGGCGTTTCGGTTACGAACCAGCTTATCTTCGTTTTCAACCTCGTTATCTTCGGCGCCATCTCCGGCGCGGGCATCTTCGGCGCACAGTTCGTCGGAAGCGGCGACGTGAAGGGTTTGCGCGACACCTTCCGTTTTAAACTCGTTTCCTGCGTACTTCTGACGCTCGCCGCCTGCGGGATATTCCTGCTTTTCGGCGATACGCTTATTCATCTTTATTTAAAAGGCGAAGGCGACGCCGTTGACGCCGCGCGCTCGCTCTCGTTCGGCAAAGATTATCTTCTGATAATGCTTATCGGCTTTGTTCCCTATACCGTTTCGCAATGCTACGCGAGTACGCTGCGCGAAAAAGGTCAGACCGTGCTCCCCATGGCGGCAGGCATCGCCGCCGTCTGCATAAACCTGTTTCTGAACTGGGTTTTGATTTTCGGTAACCTCGGCGCGCCCGTGCTCGGCGTCAAAGGCGCCGCGATAGCGACGGTTATATCCCGCTTCACCGAGCTGATAATCGTCGTGCTGTTCACCCACCTGACCTCCGAAAAGAACACCTTTATAAAAGGCGCTTACAAAAGCTTTAAGATTCCCGCCGCGCTTTGCAAAAACATAATCAAAAAAGGCACTCCGCTAATGATAAACGAGACTATGTGGGCAGCGGGCATGGCGTTCGTCGCGCAATGCTATTCTGTCCGCGGGCTCGACGTCGTCGCCGCAAATACGATAACGACTACGTTTTTCAACGTCTTTTCCGTCGCCTTTATCTCGCTCGGCGCCGCGATAGGTATAATTTTAGGTCAGCTTCTGGGCGTCGGAAAGCTCGACGAAGCCTACGATTCCTCCAAAAAACTCATCGCCTTCTCCGTCGCCGTTTCCACCGTTATCGGCGGATTGTTCGCTTTGTGCGCGAACTTTATCCCGCAATTTTACGAGGTTTCGGGCGAGGTGCGCGAGCTCGCGACCAAGCTTATGTGGGTCTCGGCGTTCGTAATGCCGCTCGATTCCTTCGCCAACGCCGCCTACTTTACGCTCCGTTCCGGCGGTCAGGCAACGATAACGATGATATTCGACTCCGGCTTCGTCTGGGCGGCTTTCGTCCCCGTCGCCTATATCCTCGCAAACTTTACAAACGTCCCGATAATCCCGCTTTATATAACCGTCAACGCGCTCACGTTCTTTAAAGACGTGCTCGGCTTTATCTTCGTAAAACGTAAAAAATGGCTTAAAAACATAGTTTCGGAACAATAAAAAAGGAGTTTTTATGAAAAAAGCGACCGCTTTACTGCTCGCGCTTCTCGTTTTCACTTTGACGCTTTCCGGCTGCTTTGAAAACATTTTTCCCGATATAAGCTCGCTGATTTCCTCCCCCGAGGAGATTCCCGAGAATACTTACGAGGAATATTTCCTTCGCGAAAGCTGCGATGTCGGCGGCGATTTCATCTTTAACTCGAAGGTAAAAGCGTGTACCGTCGGCTCGCGCAAATACGAATTCGAAAATACTTTTTCGAATCCCGAAATGGATAAATTCGTTTTCGATACCGAAAAGCTTTTCGCTTATCTTTCCGAAAAGAATATAGATACCGAAAACTTTGTTATCCGCGTGCCGAAGGATTACGCCCCCCGCGCCGACTCGAAAAACAAAACCGTATATCTGCGCCTTCGCGAGCCGGATCACGAAAAAGTCTCCGCCGTGCTTCTCGCGGTCTTCGGCGAATATACGAACTACGGCTATATCTACGCGCTTTCCGAAAAAGTCTGCGCCGGGCTCGGATACGAACAGGACGTAAACGTCTGCGACAACCCCGATATTTTAAAAAACGACCCCGCGCTTTATAACCTCGTTTACCCCTGCTTCGACGAAAAATACACCTCGGTAATGTATATCCCCGCCTGTAAATTCGCCGCGAAGCAGGCGCTCGGCGATATGTCCGACGCCTTCGCGGGCGAAGACGAATTTATGCGGAAAGTCGACTTCCGCGCCGCGTCGCTCGGCGTGAACTTCAAAAAAACCGACGTCCGCTTCGCCCCCGGCGGTCAGGAATGCGATATAAGGATACGTGTAAAAAACCTTTATATCCCAGTCGAAAAGGGCTTTACCGAACGCTACGTCCTCGCGGGCACGTCGAACGCAAATTATCTTATAGACGTCGCGACGATGGTGAAGACCTTCTCGTGGCTTTCCGGTAAAATTTCGGAATTGGATTCGGCCGTTTCTCCTTCGCTTCCCGGGGAAGTTCGCGGAAGCGATATCACCGTCTGTCTTTCGACCTCCGTCGACGGACGGTACGATTATATGTACGGCGTAACGTACGGAAAAGGATATTTCGGCTCCGTCGACTGTAAAGCCACCTCCGCGCTTGACCTCGGATACGCCTACGTCTGTTCGCTGCTTTATAAAGCGGCGGGCGAAAAGCCGACCGATTGGCTTTTGCAAGCGCTTTCGTACTTCTTTCTTTATGAATCCGTCTACGAAAAGCGTATAAATAATCTGTTCCCCGAGTCCATAGGGCAAAACGCCGACGATACCTACTACAGCGTGGGAATGGGGGATTACGAGGAGGACGAGCTCGATTTTTGCCGTCTGATCTGCGCTTTGCAGGAGGATAATACCCTTTATTCCGGCCTTGTCGGACACTGCTACGAAAACGGCGTCAGCTTCTGCGATTGCGTAAAAGGCGTCTACGGTACGGATGCCCTTATAAAACTCGCCGTCGACCCCGATAACGCGAAAAAATATACCGGCAAAACGCTTACCGAACTGATAAACGATTGGCGGAAAGCCATAAGCCGGTTACGGATAGAGCTGGGAATAAGCGAGGGAA
>JAZUJV010000321.1:0-10412 GCA_045642945.1 Eubacteriales bacterium
ACCTTCGGCGAAAGCGACTACGACCAAAAGGATTCCGCGGGCTTTATAAACCTCTACGGTCTCCCGATAAAAGTCAAAGCGCTCGTCGACGGCAAAAAATAAAAAATAAGCTGACCGCTTTGCCGCCTTTGACGGCAAAGCGGTATTTTTGGGTGATATTATGGCAAAAATGTGGGCAGGAAGAACAAACGGCGAAATAAATAAATTAGCCGACGATTTCAACTCCTCCATCTCCTTCGACAAAAGGATGTATAAACAGGATATTACGGGAAGCATGGCTCACGCGCTTATGCTCGGCAGTAAAGGCATAATCACGCGCGCCGAAGCCGATACCCTTATCGACGGTCTTTCTGCTATTCTCGAAGATATCGAAAGCGGAAAATTACAAATCGACGAAAACGCCGAGGATATCCACATGTTCGTCGAGCAGGTCCTTACCGAAAGGCTCGGCGACGTGGGCAAAAAGCTTCATACCGCCCGCTCGCGCAACGATCAGGTCGCGCTCGATTTACGTCTTTACCTCCGCGACGAATGTGCCGAGATAATCGCCCTTATAAAAGATCTTATCGCCGCCGTTACCGATAAAGCCGAGGAATATAAATCCGCCGTTATGCCCGGCTATACCCATCTCCAAAGGGCACAGCCCATAACCTTCGGCCATCAGCTTATGGCGTATTCGTTTATGCTTTTGCGCGATACCGACAGGATAAACGATTGCTTAAAACGGCTTAACGTCTCCCCGATAGGCTCCTGCGCCCTCGCGGGCACGACGTACGATACCGACAGGTTTCTCGAAGCCGAAAAGCTCGGTTTTAAAGACGTCTGCCGTAATTCTCTCGACGGCGTCTCCGACCGCGATTTCGCCGCCGAGCTTCTTTCCGACCTTTCTATCCTTATGATGCACCTCTCCCGCTTCTCCGAGGAGCTGATACTTTGGTCGAGCTGGGAATTCAAATTCATCGAGCTTTCCGACGATTACACCACGGGCAGCTCCATTATGCCACAGAAGAAAAATCCCGATATGGCGGAGCTGACGAGAGGGAAGACGGGCCGCGTTTACGGCGACCTGCTCTCGCTTCTCACGACGCTTAAAGGGCTTCCGCTCGCCTATAACAAAGATATGCAGGAGGACAAAGAAAGCGTCTTCGACGCCGTCGACACCGTCAAAATGTGCCTTTCGGTCTTCGTCGGGATGATAAAAACGCTTAAAGCCCTCCCCGAGAATATGCTTAAAGCGGCGGGAAGCGGCTTTATCAACGCCACCGACCTCGCCGATTACCTCGTGTCGAAGGGACTCCCGTTCCGCACGGCGTATAAAATCTCGGGCTCCGTCGTTGCCGAGTGCATAAAATCCGGCTTCGTGCTTGAAAATTTCCCGATAGAGGAATATAATAAATTCTCCGACCTTATAGATAGCGACGTTTACACCGCCGTCGATTTGAAAAACTGCGTCGAAAAGCGTAAATCCTTCGGCGGTACGAGCGTTTCCTCCGTCGAAGAGCAGATAAAATTCGTCCGCGAGGCGCTTTTATGAGCGCCGTCGTCTTCGAAAAACGAAGCGTCGCCCGCGGAATTCTGCTTTCCGTCTCCGGCGGCATAATGGACGCCTATTCGTTTATCGCGCGCGGAGGCGTCTTCGCCAACGCCCAGACGGGCAATATCGTTCTGCTCGGCGTCAATCTCTCGACAGGCGAATTCGCGAAAGCTTTGCATTATCTTTTCCCGATATGCGCGTTCGCGCTCGGCGTTTTCGTTTCGTATATTTTACAAAATATCAAAAAAAGCGGTAAATTCCCTTGGGAAGCGGCACTTTTGCTTATGAACGCCGCGCTGCTCCCCGTCAGCGCCTTTATCCCCGTCGATACCGCCGCCTGCGCGCTTATATCCTTCTGCTGCGGCGCACAGCTTTCGGCTTTTCGTAAGACCGCGGGCGTCCACGTCGCGACGACGATGTGTATCGGCAATTTACAAAACCTCGTCCGCTGTATAACCGAATATATCTTCAAAAAAGATAAAGAGCTTATAAAAACCGCCTTCGTCTACGGTTTTATGCTTACTTCGTTTTTCGTCGGCGCCGTGCTCGGCAACGCGCTTATAAATTTCTTCGGCGTTTACGCCGTATGCTTCTGCGCCGCCTTCCAGCTCGCCGCGATACCCCTCGCGCTGTCGCTGAAAAACTCCGAAAACGAATAAAAAATCCATTCTTAAAATAGGGAAATCGGCTGAATCGCCTTGATTTCCCTTGATTTTTGACGAAAATAAAAAATTTGTATTGACTTTATCGCTTTACTATGATAATATAATATCAAGTAAAATCCAACGCCACGGAGATTAAAAATATGAACTTCGAAAACGTGCTGCAAAATAAAGAAAAAACCATCTTTTCGCTTCGCTCGCTCTATCTTTCCTGCGGCTATACGCCCTATCGGATGAGCAAATTCGAGGAATACGACCTCTACGCCGAGAATAAAGATTTCCTCGTTTCGGATAACGTCATAACCTTCACCGACACCGACGGCAAGCTTATGGCTTTAAAGCCCGACGTTACTCTTTCGATAATAAAAAACCACCGCGACGAGCCGGAGAAGATAAAAAAGGTTTTCTATGACGAAAGCGTCTACCGCGTCTCCGACGGCAGCGGACTTTTTAAAGAGATAACGCAGGCGGGCGTCGAATGCTTCGGCGACGTGAAAAGGGAAGATATCTCCGAGGTCTTCTCCCTCGCCGCGAAAAGTCTGCTTTCGATCTCTCCGTCCTCCGTCCTTGCCGTCTCCGACCTCGCCGTCGTCTGCTCGCTTATTTCGTCCCTCCCGCTCGATTCCGAAAAGCGTGCTTCGCTCTATAACGCCGTCGGATTACGCAATATACAGTCGATAGACGCTACCTGCGAGGATATAAAAGATAACGAAAACGTCCTTCTTTTAAAAAAGCTCCTTTCGGCATGCGGAAAACTCAAAAACGTATTAAGCGATATAAAATCTCTCCTTTCGGATAAATCCAAAGACTTCTGCCTTTTCCTCGAAACGCTCGCGAAAACCGAATATTCCGATATGATAATCGTCGATTTCTCGCTTATGAGCGATATAAATTATTATAACGGAATCGTCTTCAAGGGCTATATAAAAGGCGTTCCCTCCGCCGTTTTGTCGGGCGGTCAGTACGATAATCTAATGCTCAAAATGGGCAAAAAGTCGAAAGCCGTCGGCTTCGCCGTCTATATAGATATGGTCGAGCGCATCGGCGACGCGGAGACACAGGACGCCGACGATTATATAAACGTCGCTCTGCCAAAGGGAAGGCTCGGCGAAAAGGTCTATTCGATGTTCGCTTCTTCCGGCTTCGATTGCCCGTCGATACTCGAAAATAACCGAAAACTCATCTTCGAAAACCCCGATAAAAAAATCCGATTTTTCTGGGTAAAGCCCTCTGACGTCGCGATCTACGTCGAGCGCGGCGCCGCCGATATAGGCGTCGCGGGCAAAGATATATTGCTCGAATACGAGCCCGATATATTGGAGCTTCTCGATTTGAAATGCGGTGTCTGCCGAATGGCTGTCGCCGCACCGAACGGTTTTATGGACGACGCCTCCAAAACCCTGCGCGTCGCCACGAAATTTTCCAACTGCGCCAAAAAATATTATAGGAGCATCGGCAGGAATATAGATATAATCCACCTCAACGGCTCTATCGAGCTCGCTCCGATTTTAAAACTTTCCGACGTTATCGTCGATATCGTCGAGACGGGCACTACGCTTAAAGAAAACGGCCTTTCGGTCGTCGAGGAGATTTTCCCGATAAGCGCCCGCCTTATCGCCAACGTCTCGTCCGCGAAATTCAAAGCGGAAAGCATCGGAAAGATCTTAACTTCTCTTACGAAACTTACGGAGGAACAGAAATGATTAAAATCATGCGTTTCGGCGAGGTCTCCCCGAGCGAGATATTCGCCCGCGTAACCCCGAAAACCGACGTCTCGGCAATAGTCGCCGATATAATCGAAAACGTCCGCAAAAACGGCGATAAAGCCCTTTTCGAATACACCGAAAAGTTCGATAAAGCGTCCCTTTCCTCACTCCTCGTTACGAAAGAAGAAATCGAAGAAGCCGTCGCCTCCGTCGAGCCGGAGTTTATAAGGATACTCGAAAAAGCCGCTTCGAACATACGAAAATTCCACGAAAAACAAAAAAGAAACAGCTTTATCATAAACGACGAAAACGGGATAATTATGGGACAGAAGATAATCCCCGTCGACAAAGCGGGCCTCTACGTCCCGGGCGGCACCGCCGCTTACCCCTCCACCGTGCTTATGGATTCGATACCTGCCAAGATAGCGGGCGTCAAAGAGGTCGTTATGGTTACCCCTCCGAACAAGGAAGGGAAGATAAACCCCGTTATTCTTGCCGCCGCCTACGTCGCGGGTATAGATAAAATTTTCAAAGTCGGCGGAGCTCAGGCTATCGCCGCCCTCGCCTACGGTACGGAGTCCGTCCCGAAGGTCGATAAGATAGTCGGCCCGGGCAACGCTTTCGTCGCCGAGGCGAAAAAACAGGTTTTCGGCGCCGTGTCGATAGATATGATAGCCGGCCCGAGCGAGATTTTGATCGTCGCCGACGGAAAGACGAATCCGCGCTATGCCGCTTCCGACCTGCTCTCACAAGCCGAACACGATAAAATGGCTTCCGCCGTGCTCGTTACAGATAGTATGGAGCTTGCCGAAAGCGTCAGCGCCGAGCTCGAAAAACAAATTCCGCTTCTCGAAAGAGCCGATATCGCCCGCGCTTCAATTGACGATAACGGAAAAATAATCGTCGCCGACGACCTCTGCAGCGCCATCGACGTCGCCAACGAGATAGCCCCCGAGCATCTCGAGCTTTGCGTCGACAACCCCTTCGATTACCTCGATTCGATAAGGCACGCGGGCTCGGTATTCATGGGCAGAAACTGCCCCGAAGCCCTCGGCGACTACCTCGCGGGTCCCAACCATACCCTCCCGACGAGCGGCAGCGCAAAATTCTCCTCTCCGCTTTCGGTCGACGATTTTATCAAAAAGACACAATACACCTACTACACCGCCTCCGCGTTGGAAAAAGTCGCGGCGGACGTGGCGTATTTCGCTAAAAAAGAAGGTCTTACGGCACACGCCAAAAGCGCCGTCATTCGCACGGAGGATAAAAAGTGAGTATATATTTTTCCGAAAAATATAAAAATCTTACCCCCTACGTCCCGGGCGAACAGCCCAAAGAGCGTAAATATATAAAGCTCAACACCAACGAATCCCCCTTCCCGCCGTCCCCGCTCGCGCTCACGCTCGCGCGGCAGAAAGCGGGCGATATTAACCTCTATTCCGACCCCGAATGTATAAGTCTCGTTTCCGCGGCTTGCGAAGTCCTCGGAATAGAAAAAGAGAATATAATCTTCACAAACGGCTCCGACGAGGCGCTCAACTTCGCGTTCATGGCGTTCTGCGACGAAAAGAAAAAAGCTGTTTTCCCGAATATCACCTACGGCTTTTATAAGGTCTTCGCCGAGCTTCACGGCGTCCCCTATAAAGAAATCCCGCTCGGTTCCGACCTTTCTTTAAACGTCGACGATTATCTCGGCATAAACGAAACCATTTTCATCGCCAACCCCAATGCCCCGACGGGACTGTGCTTGCCCCTTTCGGATATCGAAAAAATCGTTGCGTCCAACAAAGGAAGCGTCGTCGTTGTCGACGAGGCCTACGTCGATTTCGGTGGTGAAAGCGCGATAAAGCTGACGAAAAAATATAAAAACCTCTTGGTCTGCCGGACGTTTTCCAAATCCCGCTCCCTCGCGGGCGCGCGCCTCGGCTTCGCCGTCGGCGACAAAGAGCTGATAAACGATTTAAACACGATAAAATATTCGACGAACCCCTACAACGTCAACTCGATGACGATGCTCGCGGGTGTCGGCGCACTGCTCGACGAGAAATATTTTAAAGCTAACTGCGAAAAAATAATCAAAACCCGCGAAAAAACGAAAAAATCTCTCGAAAACCTCGGCTTTACTGTTACCGATTCGAAAGCTAACTTCCTTTTCGCGAAAAGCGATAGGATAAGCGGAAAAGCATTATACGAAAAGCTTCGCGAAAACGGAATTTTAGTCCGCCGGTTCGACAAAGAAATCATAAAAGACTATAACCGAATCACCGTCGGAAGCGACGAGGAAATGCAAATTCTTATCGAAACCATCCAAAAAATACTCGGAGAAATAAAATGAGAAACGCTGAAATTTCGCGCAAAACCGCCGAAACCGATATATTTCTGTCGCTTGCGCTCGACGGAAGCGGAAAGAGCGAGATAGATACCGGCGTCGGCTTCCTCGACCATATGCTCACGCTCTTCGCCTCCCACGGAAAGTTCGACCTTAAAATCAAATGCGCCGGCGATACAAACGTCGATTACCACCATACCACCGAGGATATCGGAATATCTCTCGGTAAAGCGTTTTATGACGCCCTCGGCGACAAACGCGGCATCCACCGCTACGGCGACACGATTCTGCCTATGGACGAAACGCTTATTTTAACCGCCGTCGACTTCTCGGGGCGCGCCTACCTCGGCTTCGACGCCGAGATACCCACCGAAAAAGTCGGCGATTTCGATACCGAGCTCGTCGAGGAATTTTTCCTCGGTTTTATAAGAAAAGCCGAATGTGCGCTTCATATAAGAAAACTCGCGGGCAAAAACTCCCACCATATAATCGAAGGCATCTTCAAATCCGTCGCGCGCTCCTTAAAAGAAGCCGTCGCGATAGACGAAGAATATAAAGATATCATCCCCTCCACCAAAGGAGTATTGTAATGACGGCGATAATCGACTACGGCGTCGGGAATTTGTTTTCTCTGCTGTCCTCTTTCGAAAAAATCGGTGAAAAAGCGGTAATAACCTCCGACCCTTCCGCTACGTCCTCCGCCGACAGAATAGTATTGCCCGGTGTCGGTGCGTTCAAAGACGCCGCCGAAAAGCTTTTTTCTTCGGGACTCGTCCCGACGCTTTTCGGTGAGATAAAAAAGGGCAAACCCGTCCTCGGGATCTGCCTCGGTATGCAACTTCTCTTCGAAAAAAGCTTTGAGTACGGCGTTTACGACGGCTTAAAGCTTATAAAAGGCGAGGTCAGACCGATAAGCGACTACGTTTCCGATTTGAAAATCCCACACATGGGCTGGAACGCGCTCGATATAAAAACTCCCCACCCGCTTTTTAAATATATAAAAAACGGCGACCACGTCTATTTCGTCCATTCCTTCTGCGCCGTGAACTGCGAAGAAAATATCATCGCTGCTTCCGAATACGGCACACAGATTACCGCCTCCGTCGCCTGTAAAAATATCCTCGGCTGCCAGTTCCACCCCGAAAAAAGCGGGACTGTCGGGCTGAATATATTAAAAGCGTTCTGCGAGCTTCGGGAGGGAGATTTATGCTGATTATTCCCGCGATAGACCTGCTTGAAGGTCAGGCGGTGCGCCTCTATAAAGGCGATTACAACCAAAAAACCGTCTATTCGGGCGACCCCGTCTCCGTCGCTCTCGATTTCAAAGCCAAAGGTGCTGCGCATATCCATTTGGTCGACCTCGAGGGCGCCAAAAACGGCGATACCCCGAACTTCGATACCGTCGTGAAGATAAAAAAATCTTCCTCGCTCTTTTGCGAGATAGGCGGCGGGATAAGGAATTTAAAAACCGTCGAAAAATATATAGAAAGCGGGCTTGACCGCGTGATTTTAGGTACTTCCGCGGTTACCGACGAAGCGTTTTTGTTTGCCGCGCTCGAAAAATACGGCGAAAAGATCGCCGTCGGCGTGGATATAAAAGACGGCTTTGTCGCCATAAAGGGCTGGACGCAGTCCTCGGATATAAAAGCGCTCGATTTCTTCGAAAAGCTTTGTGCTATCGGCGTAAAAACCGTCATCTGCACGGATATTTCGAAAGACGGCGCGATGAAGGGCACTAACCGCGTGCTATATAAGGAGCTCTCCGAAAAATTCCCGATAGATATCACCGCGTCGGGCGGCGTTTCGTCGCTTGACGATGTGCTCGCTTTGCGCTCGCTCGGGCTTTACGGCGCGATAATCGGAAAAGCGTATTACACGGGCGATATAGACCTAAAAAAAGCCGTCGAGGTGTCAGAATGATAACCAAAAGAATAATCCCCTGTCTCGACGTTAAAGACGGAAACGTCGTAAAAGGCGTGAATTTCGACAATTTAAAAAATGTTTCCTCACCTGTAAAGCTCGCCGAATATTACAGCGAGTGCGGCGCCGACGAGCTCGTTTTCTACGATATAACCGCGTCGAGCGATGGGAGAAAGCTGTTTACCGAAGTGCTTGCCGAAACGGCGAAAAACGTTTTTATCCCACTTACCGTCGGCGGCGGAATAAACACTCTCGACGATTTCGACAGAGTTTTAAAATGCGGCGCCGATAAAGTTTCGGTCAACTCCGGCGCGATAAAAGACCCCTCGCTTATCGGGCGTGCCGCGAAGCTTTACGGCGACCAGTGCGTCGTTCTCTCGGTCGATATAAAGCGCGTCGGCGGCGTTTTCCGCGTCTTCGCCAAAGGCGGAAGAGTCGATACGGGATTAGAAGCGATAGACTGGATAAAGCGCGGCGTCGCGTCCGGCGCGGGCGAAATTGTCGTCAACTCGATAGATACCGACGGCGTCAAAAACGGCTTCGATATCGAACTTCTGAATGAAGTCTGCAACGCCGTCAGCGTCCCCGTGATAGCCTCCGGCGGCGCGGGCAGTACCTACGATTTCATAAAGCTTTTCAAAGCACTCCCGAAGGTCGACGCGGGGCTTGCCGCCTCGGTCTTCCATTTCGGCGAAGTAAAGATAAAAGATTTAAAACGAGCGATGTGCGATAACGGCATCCCCGCAAGAATATAAGGAGAAAATAATGATAAATCTTGATGAACTCAAATTTGACGAAAATGGTCTTATCCCCGCGATAGTCGTCGATTCTGTTACCAAACAGGTGCTCATGCTCGCCTATATGAATAAAGAAAGTTTGAAAATCTCGATAAGAAAAGAGCTCACCTGCTTCTATTCCCGCTCGCGCAAAATCTTATGGCTGAAAGGCGAAACGAGCGGACATTACCAGCATATCGTCTCGATAACCGCCGATTGCGACCGCGACGCGCTCGTGATAGTCGTCGAGCCCGACGGCCCCGCCTGCCACCTCGGCACGACCTCCTGCTTCGAATACCCGATTTTCGAAAGCGAGGAACGCAAGGAATTCTCCTACGAATCCCTCTTCGAGCTTATAAAAGGCAGAAAAACCGAAAAGAAAGAGGGCTCCTATACCACCTACCTCTTCGAAAAGGGAATAGATAAAATCCTTAAAAAAGTCGGCGAGGAATCAACCGAAGTCATCATCGCCGCCAAAGCCAACGACAGAAAAGAAACGATATACGAAATCGCCGACCTCGCCTATCACGTAATGGTCCTTATGGCAGAGCAGGGAATAACGCTAAAAGATATCCATAAAGAACTCGCTTCCCGCCATGTGATAGACAAAAAAGTCAAACAGGAGAAAATGACCTAAGCATTCAGCCAATCTCCCGCGAAAGTTTACTTTCGCGCATTTTAAAGCTTTTCGCTTCCTTTTCTCGAAAAGGAAGAACAATAAACAAAAAGAAGAGGCGTGCGCCTCTTCTTTTTATGATCGAAAAATCCAAAACTCAAATATACGTTCTTCGGTTGTAAAGCCCCGCGTAGATGCCGCCGAGGGCTAAAAGCTCGTCGTGAGTGCCGCGTTCCGCGATGCCTTCGCGTGTCATGACGATAATTTCGTCCGCGCTCTGAATGGTCGAAAGCCGATGCGCGACGACGATGACAGTTCTGCCCTTCGCGAGTTCCTCCAAAGCTTCTTGGATCTGCATTTCGGTAACGTTGTCGAGCGCGCTGGTCGCCTCGTCGAGAATAAGGATAGGCGGATTTTTAAGGAAAACTCGCGCTATCGAAATCCTCTGCTTCTGCCCGCCGGAGAGGTTGATGCCGCGCTCGCCGACCACCGTGTCATAGCCCTTTTCGAGCGACATTACGTAGTCGTGAATGTTGGCTTTCTTCGCCGCCTCGACGATCGCTTCGTCGCTCGCGTCAAGGTCGCCGTAGGCGATGTTTTCTTTTATTGTGCCGGAGAAGAGGAAAACGTCCTGCGAGACGATGCCGATGTTGTGCCTTAAAGAATAGCGCGAAAGCGTCGTGATGTCGTGCCCGTCGATGCTGATTTTGCCTTCGTCGACTTCATAAAACCTCGGAATAAGGCTGCAAAGCGTCGTCTTGCCGCCGCCCGAAGGCCCTACGAGAGCGACGGTCCTGCCGCTTGCGATGTGAAGCCCGAAGTTTTTAAGAACGTTTCTGCCCGTGTCGCTCGTCGGATAGCTAAGTCGG
>JAZUJV010000322.1:0-15559 GCA_045642945.1 Eubacteriales bacterium
GCAACCAAATAGCACAAACGAATGATGTCGCCGCCGATGGCGGCTAATGATGTTTCTTCGCTTCGCTCCGAAATGATGTTGTTCGCAAGCGAACAATGATGCGATGTTTGCCACCCATGCCCGCAGGCACATCATGTGCGAAGCACACATCATTACCGTAGGTAACATCATTTGCCCGGTAGGGCAAACATCATTCAAAAAACGACAAAATTCTGTCGAATTTTGTCTTTTTTTGTTGGTCGGAGTGGCGGGACTTTCTTCTCACTTGACGAAAGCCCCACCGGGGCTTTCTCCCAAACCTTCGCCACTCATGTGGCTCACGTTTGGAGTTCGTTTCGAATCCCTGCTGCATCAAAAAAATGAGGACGGCCTTTGCCGTCCTCATTTTTTTGTGATTGGACTACGAAAAAGATATTATCGACAAATCGGTGGATGGTGTTGAACCTGCGGGAAAGAAAATGAAGCGTTTGCTTCGCAAACATGAAGCAGAAACCTTACGGTTTCTATGAAGCACTCGCTTCTCTCGCATGAAGCGAAGCGCACATCGTTCCTTTCCATGTGCCGAAGGCACGCTTCATAGGGCGAAGCCTTGCTTCATTTTTCATGCACCGCAAGGTGCGCTTCATTGTCGCCAATAAAAAAAGAACGCTTTTCGCGTTCTTTTTTTATTGGTGACCCGTAGGGGAGTCGGACCCCTGTCTTCGCCGTGAGAGGGCGACGTCTTAACCACTTGACTAACAGGCCATATCCTTTTCGCGGCGCCGCAAAGAACAATATATCATAAAAAGGCGCCTTTGTCAATATCTTTTTTGTGTTTTGAAGCGCAGCAATTTTTGTGCGGTTTTTGCTCCGAAAACTCCAACAAATGATTCGATTACACTTGCATTTTCGCTCCGCATATAATATAATAGAGGTGTATTGATATGTCCTTGTTTAT
Source organism: Eubacteriales bacterium (assembly GCA_045642945.1). Taxonomy (GTDB): domain Bacteria; phylum Bacillota; class Clostridia; order Oscillospirales; family CAG-382; genus Coliplasma. The sequence continues at coordinate 938 of JAZUJV010000322.1, forward strand.
GAATATCGTCGTTTCGGTTTTCGCCTCTCTCGGCATCGCGCTCTCTCTGCTCGAAATATTGCGCAGATCCCGCGCGAAAAAAGAAAGTTTTATTTGCATCTGCTTCCGCGAAGAGCTGCTCGAAAACGCCAAGCCCGATATGCTTATCGTTTGTAAAAGCGACGCCGAGGTCGAAGAGATCATAAAGCGTGTCAGCGACGGCGATCCAAGGAAAGTTTATATAAAAAGGTGGTGAGGCCGCTTGTCCGAAGAGCTTTATCTCGACGGCGTCGTTGATTCGATAGTTTATTCCAACCCCGAAAACGGCTATACCGTCTGCGAAGTGAACGTCGGCGGCGACCCCGTTACTTTCGTCGGCATAATGCCCTATCTCGGCGAGGGCGAGACGATCCGCGTGCAGGGCGAATGGGCGGTACACCCGACCTTCGGCCGCCAGTTCAAGGTTACTTATTTCGAAAAAAAGCTTCCCACTACCTCCGCCGCGATCTTAAAATATCTCTCCTCCGGCGCCGTCTCGGGCGTAGGCCCCGTTACCGCCGAAAGAATAGTCGAACGCTTCGGCGAGGATGCTTTGGAAGTGATCGAAAACAACCCCCGCTGGCTCTGCGACATAAAAGGTATCTCCCCGAAACGCGCCGATTCCATCCACGAAAGCTACGTCGAGCAATTCGGTATGCGAACGGTGATGCTCTATTGCAACGAGTTCTTCGGCCCCGCCGTCTCCGTCCGTATCTTCAAAACCTACGGCTCCTCCGCGATAGATATAATCAAAAAAACGCCCTACCGTCTCTGCCGCGATATCGCTGGCGTCGGCTTCGAAAAGGCCGATAACGTCGCTTCCTCGCTCGGCTTTACGAAAGATTGCCCCGAGAGGATCGAGGCGGGACTCGAACATATTTTAAACGTCTCCGCGATAAACGGCGGCCATTGTTATCTTACCTCCGAAGAGCTCTTCGGCTATGCCGAAAAGATGCTCGGCTGCGAAGAAAAATATATTTATACCGCCGCCGAACGCCTCGTCTCGGCGGACAGGCTCAAAAAATTCGAAGACGGCGAAGCCGAGTGCTACGCCCTGACCGAATATTATAATTCCGAAGTTTATATCGCCGCCAAGCTTATGGCGATATCCGATTTTAAATTCCCCTATGTGCTCGAGGGCATCGACGAACAGATTAACGTCCTTGAGGAGAAACATTCGATAGAATACGCCCCCGAACAGCGCGAAGCTATCAAAAACGCGATAACGAGCGGCGTTTCCGTCATCACCGGCGGCCCCGGCACGGGCAAGACCACCGTCATAAAAGCGATACTCGATATCTGCGATATCCTAAAGCTCTCCTGCGTCCTCGCCGCCCCTACGGGCAGAGCCGCCAAGCGTATGAGCGAATCGTCGGGCAGGGAAGCCAAAACGCTCCACCGCTTGCTCGAAGCGTCGCTCGGCGAAAACGGGAATCATTATTTCGCCAAAGGCGAGGAAGACCCCCTGACCCAAAAAGTGATAATCGTCGACGAGACCTCCATGGTCGACGTCAACCTTATGTGCGCGCTTTTAAAAGCCGTCCGCGTCGGAAGCTATCTTATTCTGATAGGCGACCCCGACCAGCTCCCCCCCGTCGGCGCGGGCAACTGCTTGAACGATATAATAAATTCAAACCGCTTCGAGGTCGTCCGCCTCAATAAGATTTTCCGTCAGGCGGAGCAAAGCCTTATCGTTACCAACGCCCACGCGATAAACCGCGGCGAGATGCCGGTAATAAATTCCCGCGACGGCGATTTCTTCTTCGTCGAAAAAAACGACCAAAGCGAAACGAAAGACCTTATGATATCCTTCGTCTGCGAAAGACTTCCGCGTGCGTACGGAGTTGACCCGCTCGAGGATATACAGGTCATCTCCTGTACCCGAAAGGGCGCGCTCGGAACGGTCGAGCTCAACGCCGCTTTCCAAAACGTCTTAAACCCCAAAAATATAAACAAAAACGAGAAAAAATACGGTTCGGTCGTCTTCCGCGAAGGCGATAAGGTCATGCAGATAAAGAACGATTACGACCTTACGTGGAAGCGCGGCGCCGAGGAAGGCACAGGCGTCTTCAACGGCGATATCGGAAGGATATTGGAAATCGACAGCCGCGGCGAAAAGCTTATCCTCGATTTTGACGGCAGGGTAACCGAATACGATTTTTCCCAGCTCGAAGAACTCGAGCACGCCTACGCCGTTACCGCCCATAAAAGTCAGGGCAGCGAATATAAAATAGTCGTCATCCCGTCTTTTCAGGCGCCATTCCCGCTTATGACGCGAAACCTGTTATACACCGCCGTTACCCGTGCGCGTGAAATGGTGATCGTCGTCGGCTCGCGAAAGCCTCTCGAAATAATGGTCTCCAACGACCGCGTCCCCGTGCGTCATACCGCGCTGACAAGGCTTTTGACCTATGAAATATAATTTTTTCTCTCCCCGCGTCTGTATCTGCTGTAACTTCAAAGCCGCCTACGACGAATTCCCTGTATGCCCCGAGTGTATGCGCGAATTCCAGCTGATGCTTACGCGAAAGTGCCAAAACTGCGGCAAGACCGCCCGAAACTGCGTTTGCAACGAGAACGACAACGTCCGCTTCCTGTTTTTCTACGGCTCGGAATGTGCCGACAGAGTTATCTGGAAGGTAAAATACGACGCCTCCCGCCGCGATATCGCCTTTATCGCCCGACTTATGGTGTCCGAGCTCGGTTTAAAAGGCTCGTCCTACGACGCCGTTACCTTCGTCCCGCGAATAATCGTCCGAAGGTTACAGTTCGGCTACGACCAATCCGCGCTGCTTGCCGAAGAAATATCCAAGCTTCTCGGCATCCCGTGTATAAAGACGATGCGCCGCAAAGGCAGAAAAGAACAAAAGCTTTTAAGCCGCGCCGAGAGGGAAAAGAACATAATCGGAAAATTCAAGCTTATCCGCGACGTCTCCGAATTTGACAGACTGCTGCTTATCGACGACGTCTCTACGACCGGCGCTACCGTCGCGGTGTGCAAAAAACTGCTTCACGAAGGCGGCGTCTCCTATATCACCCCCGCCGTCGTATCAAAAACGATATTACGTGTCAATCCGAAAGGAACGGAAAAATGAACGAAATCCTGTCCATCACCGCCGGCTCGCTTCAAGTCGGTCTTAAACTCAAAAAAGACGGCGTCGCCCTCCAAAGCTTGCGCGACGCGAAAACCGAAAAAACGTTTTTTGCCGGCGAGACTCCGCTTTTCACCCTCGTCGCCCGCTCGCTTTCTTCCGACGAAACCGTCTCCGTCTCCTCGCTTACGGGCTGGGAAAAGGTCGCCAACGAGACCGTCGGCGCCGATACCGTAATGATCCTTTCGGATAACGCTTCTTTAAAAAACGTTACCGTGATACTGTGCGCCCATACCGTTTCCGAGCGCATCGAATGGTCTACCCGCCTTATAAGCGATAACGACGAATATTCGCTCTACGAATGCGACCATCCTTCTCTCGCCGTCGACAGCGACGAAAACACCTTCTTCCTCTCCCCGACGGGCCCCGGCGAGGTCTGGACCACCACCGACGAATGCTGCTCGCGTCAGAACTATCCCTCCTACGGCGCGTCTATGCAGTTTATGGCGTTCTGGAACGAGAAAATAAGACGCGGCGTCTACTACGGTATCCACGACGCGTCTCCCGCCTATAAAAAAATCTGTTTCGAAAAGAAAGCTGCCGAAAACGTCTTTAATTTCAAAATTCTTCAACCCCTCACCGATATCGACGTCGCAAGAAATTCCCAAACCTTATACGGCGTCTGCGTGTGGGAGATATTCGACGGCGACTGGTACGACGCTTCGCAGATCTATAAAGCCTTCTTCCTCAGATACGCCCAGTGGATGCCGACGCTCGACGAAAACGGAAGGACCGATGAGCCCGACTGGATGAAGCAGATCGCCCATTGGTGGCGCGTCAGGATGAAGGACGACGAAGAATACGTCGACCTTATATTAAAAGCCAATCAAGACCTCGGCTACGACAGCGCCGTCCACCTCTACGATTGGTTCGAGATCCCCTACGATAACGATTATCCCCATTATTTCCCCGCGAAAGAGGCGTTCTATACGGGTACGCGCCGCTTGCAGGAAAACGGCGTCCGTGTAATGCCCTATATAAACGCCCGCTTGTGGGATACCCGCGATAAAGGAATGGAAGATTTCGAGTGGAGCGAAAAAGCCAAGCCCAACTGCACCAAAGACAGAAACGGAAATCCTTTTATCGAAATATACAGCTCCAAAGAATCCGACGGCTCAAGCGTCCGCAACTCGGTAATGTGTCCTTCCACCGCCTGCTGGCAGGAAACAGTTAGGAATAGCGTGAACAAGCGTTTAAACGAAGCGAAGGTCAACGCCGTCTATATGGACCAGATAGCCGCCGCCCAGCCCTATCCCTGCGAGGACAGAACGCATAACCACCGCCCCGGCGGAGGCTCATGGTGGGCTGAAAGCTACAATAACCTCCTCGACCACGCCTGCCGCGTCCGCCCCGAAAACACGGGCTTTACCACCGAATGTACCGCCGACCCGTTCATGAAGCACATGCAGGGATATCTAACTTGGATATGGGTGCATAACCGTCAGGTCCCCGCTTTCGTCGCGATATATTCCCGCTGCGTTACGATGTTCGGGCGCAACTACTGCTTTATGCCCTTCGATGACGACGAGGGACAAAGAATAATGATCGCCCAATCCCTGACCTTCGGCGAACAGCTCGGCTGGAACGATCCCGAGCTTTATCTCCAGATGAAAAACAAGGATTTCTACAAAAAATGCGTCCACGTCCGTGAAAAACTCGGCTCTTATATGTATAACGGCGAGCTTTTGCGCTCCCCGTCCTTCAAAGACGACGGCGAGGTGATAAAAACCACCCGCTGCCGCGAAGCCTACGGCGGCATAGTCGAACATTCCGCCGCCTTCTGCGAGCATTGGCAAAGACACGACGGCGAAAAGCTCTTGCTTCTCGTCAACGCTTCCGAAAAAGCGATAAACGTTTCCTTTACCTATGGACTCGACGACGGTGAATATACTCTCTGCGGCGATACCGACGTAACCTTTACCGTAAAAGACGGGGCAGGGACTGTCGCTCTCCCGCCGCTTTCCGTCTCCTACGCTTTCGGAAAATAAATTATCGGAGAAATAAATGTTCAGCTTCTTTCGGCCGGATATGGCGTTCAACGATATCTATACGATAACCCCCGAGGTCCTTTCCGAGCTCGGCGTCAAAGGCATCGTTTTCGATATCGACAATACAATAGCGCCCTACGAGGTCGAAACGCCTACCGAAAAAATGCGTTCCTTCCTGCTCGGGCTTAAAGACGAGGGTATAAAAATGGCGTTCGTCTCGAACAACAAAGGCAACCGCGTCGTCAAGTTCAACGAAGGTCTGGGGCTGTTCTACGTCTGTAAAGCGGGCAAACCCTCGCCCAAAGGCGTCAAGCGCTGTATCTCCCATTTCGCGCTTTCAAACGACGAGGTCATCGCCGTCGGCGACCAGATTTTCACCGACTGCGTCTCCGCTCACCGTGCGGGTATAAAATTCGTTCTCGTCAAGCCGATAAAAAAACAGGAATCCGCCTTTTTCCGCTTCAAAAGATTTTTAGAGCGCCCGTTCGTGAGATCTCTCGATTGGCTCTCCGAAAAAAACGTGATAAAAAAGCTAAAAGCAAGAAAGAAAAACAAAAAGGAAGATTAAGATATGAGCGCAAAATTCGGCCCCGGCGGCAACTCCGAAGCCTTCAAGCTCGCGGGCGGCAGATCGTCGCTGCAAGCCCCCGGCTTCGTTAAAAAAATCGGGCTCGACGCATACGAATACGAAGCGGGCAACGGCATCGTCGGCTCAAACGAATCTTTCGCCGCTCTCGGCATGAAAGCGCGCGAGCACGGGATAAAAATGTCCTTCCATACTCCCTATTTCATCTCGTTGTCTTCCACCGAAAAAGAAAAACGCGATAACAGTATAGAGTACATCCGCCGCAGCGCCGAGGTCTCCGACCTTCTCGGCGCCGAAACCATGGTCGTCCATTGCGGCTCCTGCGCGAAGATCGACCGCGAGACCGCCATGTCCTATTCCGCCGAAACGCTCACAGGCGCCGCGCTGATGCTCGAAGATTTCGGCTATAACGTAAAGCTCGGCATCGAGACTATGGGCAAAATAAACCAGCTCGGAACGCTTGACGAAGTTTTGCGTCTCTGCAAAATATCAAAAAGATTCGTCCCCGTCGTCGATTTCGGCCATCTCAACGCCCGCGACCGCGGCTCACTTTTCACAAAGGACGATTTCAAGCGTATCTTCGACGATATTTCAATAAACCTCGGCGGCGAATACGCCGATAACCTCCATTGTCATTTTTCCAAAATAATGTTTACCGAAATGGGCGAGAAAAAACACCTCACCTTTGAGGATGAGATTTACGGCCCCCGCTTCGAGCCGCTTGCCGAAGCAATAGTCTCGCTCGGCGTCTCCCCGACTATAATCTGCGAGTCTGCGGGTACTCAAAGCGACGACGCTCTTTATATGAAACAGGTCTATGAAGCTTATAAAAATTCTTAAAAAATCCATAAAAATCCTCTTTGTTTTCGTTCTCTTCGTCTTTTTCGTCGGAGCTTTGATGAACCTTACCGTGATAATCTCCTCCTGCGGCGAGATAATAAAATTTGACGAAGCGTGCGAGGGCGATTACGACCATATCGTCGTGCTCGGCGCGGGCGTCAATTCCGACGGAACGATGTCCAACGTGCTCACCGACCGCGTCATCTACGGCACCGAGCTCATTTTGCGCGACGCCGCCGATAAAATAATCGTAAGCGGCGACGGAAGCGGAAAATACGACGAAAGCGAAAAAATGCGGGAATATATGCTTTCCCGCGGCGTCGATGAGGAAAGAATAATAAAAGACGGGTACGGCTACAATACCTACGATACGATGTGGCGTGCCAAAAACGTCTACGGCGCCGAAAAAATTATTATTGTAACACAGGATTTCCATATTTACCGCGCGATTTTCATAGCCAAGTCCATCGGGCTCGAATGTGTCGGCGTCGTCTCCGATACCCCGCACCGCGCCACGAATGTCGGCTACGAGATACGCGAGACCTGCGCGAGATGCAAATATTGCTTCGACGCGCTCTTCCCCCATAAAGCCACCGAAACGGAGTTATAAAATGAAATTCGACGAACTTACGATCCATACCACCACCGCGGGGAGCGAGGTAGTCTCCGGCGTCCTTTTCAACGTCGGCGTTACCTGCTTTTCCGTCGAAGACCCGAAAGACCTTGCCGAGCTGCTCGAATCGAAAGCCGTCCCGATAGATTACGTCGAGGATTCGCTTATCCGCGACGACGGCGACGTTATCGTCCGCGTCTACCTCGCTCAGAACGAACAGGGAAAAATCCAGCGCGAAGGCATCCTCGCGGGCATCGAAAGGCTGAAAGCCGAAGGTGATGATTGGCTCGGCTCGCTTGATACCGCTCTCTCCGTTACCGACGAAAAGGATTGGGAAAACAACTGGAAAGAATATTTCCACCCGCTTCCCATCGGCGATAAATTTCTTATAGTCCCCTCGTGGGAAAAAGAAGCCTCCGATACCCGAACCGTCATCGAAATAGACCCCGCATCCTCCTTCGGTACGGGAAGGCACGAAACCACCGCCCTCTGCCTCGAGGAGCTCGAAAAGCTCGATACAGAAGGCGAAAACGTGCTCGATATGGGCTGCGGCAGCGGAATTCTGGGCATCGGCGCCTATAAGCTCGGCGCTTCGCATATCGACGCCGTCGATATAGATATGGTCGCCGCGCGCATCGCCGAAGAAAACGCTTTAAAAAACGGGCTTCCGAAAAATTCGATAGACGTCGTATGCGGCAACGTGCTCGATGATATTGACCTCTGGAACAAATATTCAAACGAAAAATACGGCGTCATACTTGCCAACATCGTCGCCGATATAATAAACGATATGCTCCCGATGTTCCATTCTTCGCTTAAAGATTGCGGCAGAATGATCTGCTCGGGAATCATCTCTCCGCGTAAAGACTTCGTTCTCGACGCGCTCGAAAATAACGGGTTCACAGTCGAAAAAATACGCGAGAAAAACGAATGGGTCGCGATAGTATGCCGAAAGAAATAAACGAAACCGAAAAACTCATGCGCGAGCTCGAAAAGACGCTCGAATACCATTCCCGTTTATATTATGAGCTCGACTCCCCCGAAATAGAGGATGAGGAATACGACGCGCTCTTTAAAAAGCTCGTCGAGCTTGAAAAAGAAAATCCCTCTCTCGCGTCGCCCAACTCCCCGACGAAGCGCGTCGGCGGCAAAGTTGCTTCCCGTTTCGAAAAGGTCGCCCATACCGTCCCCATGGATTCCTTCGGCGATATCTTTTCGGAAGAGGAAATATACGATTTTGTCGGGAAAATAAAAGAAGAATATCCCGAGGCGGATTTCGTCGTCGAAAATAAATTCGACGGTCTTTCCGTCTCGCTCGAATACGAAAACGGGCGTCTCGTCCGCGGGCTCACCCGCGGCGACGGGACCTTCGGCGAGGACGTTACCGAGAATATAAAAACCATCCGCGCCGTCCCGCTCGACCTCGGAATAGACCTCCCGCGCCTTATCGTCCGCGGCGAAGTCTATATGCCGCGCAAGAGCTTCGCTCGCCTTAACGAAAAACAGGATGCGGAAGGGAAGAGACCCTTCGCCAATCCGCGCAACGCCGCGGCGGGCTCTTTACGTCAGCTCGATTCGTCTATCTGCGCTTCCCGCGGGCTCTCGATATACGTTTTCAACCTCCAGCTCGACGATTCGGGTATGCCCGAAAGGCATTCCGAAGCGCTCAAAAAACTACAAGACCTCGGCTTTACCGTCTCGCCGAACGTTACGCTCTGCAAGACTGCCGAAGAGGTCGCTTCCGCCGTCGCAAAGATAGGCGCGTCCCGTCCGTCGCTTCCTTACGATATCGACGGCGCGGTCATAAAGGTCGATAAATTCTCCCTTCGTGAGCGCCTCGGAAGCACAGCCAACGCTCCCCGCTGGGCTGTCGCCTATAAATTCCCCGCCGAGATAGTCGAAACAAAATTGCTCGATATTGATATCCAAGTCGGCAGAACGGGCGTGCTTACCCCCCGCGCCGTGCTCGAACCCGTGCGCCTTGCGGGTTCTACCGTTTCCTACGCAACTCTTCATAATATAGATTTCATCCGTGAAAAAGACGTCCGCGTCGGCGATACCGTCAGACTTCGCAAAGCGGGCGATATAATCCCCGAGATACTCGGCGCGGTCATCGAAAAACGCCCCGCCGTCAGCAATCTTTTCGATATGCCGACCTTCTGCCCCTCCTGCGGCGAGCCCGTCTACCGTGAAGCCGATGAAGTCGCGGTAAGGTGCATCAACCCCGACTGCCCCTCCCGCCTCTGCCGAAGCCTTACCCATTTCGTCTCCCGCGAGGCAATGAATATCGACAACCTCGGCGAAAGCGTCATCGAACAGTTCGTCTCCGCGGGACTTATAAAAAGCGCCGCCGATATCTATTATTTAAAAGCTTCCGATATCGCTTCTCTCGACCGAATGGGCGAAAAAAGCGCCGATAATATTATTAAAGCGATAGAAAAGAGCAAAGAAGCGGGCCTTTCCCGTCTGCTTTGCGGCCTCGGAATAAGAAACGTCGGCGAAAAAGCCGCCCGGACGCTCGCCTCCCGCTTCGGAACTATCGAAAATATAATGCAGCTTACCGAGGAAGACCTCCTGAAAGTCGAGGATTTCGGTCCCGAAAGCGCCTCTTCCGTCGTAAGGTTTTTCGAAAGCGAACACGTAAAAGAGCTTATAAAAAGATTGCTCGCCGCCGGAGTTTCGGGCGAGAGCAAAGAGAAAAAGCTCGGCACCGAACTTGAAAATATGACAGTCGTCGTTACGGGTACGCTCCCGACTTTAAAGCGTCAGGAAGCCGAAGCGCTCATCCGCGCCCACGGAGGCACCGCCGCGGGCTCCGTCTCCAAAAAGACCTCGCTTTTAATCTGCGGAAGCGACGCTGGCAGCAAGCTTGCCAAAGCCCGCGAGCTCGGCGTGAAAATAATCTTTGAATCCGAATTTTTAAAAATGATAAACGGCGCCGACGCGCCGAAAGGAGAATAAAATCATGGATTATTCCGTTCTTCCTGTTTTTGATAAAGCCTCCGTCGTCGTAGTAGGCGGCGGTACGGCGGGCGCTTTCGCCGCAAAAGCTGCGGCGGATATGGGCAAAGACGTTCTCATCGTCGAACAGCTCGGCTCGCTCGGCGGCACCGCGACCAACGGTCTCGTTACCCCGATAATGAGCACCCATATCCCGGGCAACCCCCAGTGCTCTTACATAAGCAGCATAGTCCGCGGTAAGATGTTAGCCATCGGCGCGTGCAATGAAAGCGGCGCGATCTTCGACCCTCTCGCGCTCAAATACGTTCTCGAATCCATCTGCGTCGAAGCGGGCGTCAGAATACTTTACCATACCTTCCTCGCCGACACGATTGTCAAAGACGGCAAACTCGATGCTATCGTCGTTGCCAATAAAAAAGGTCTCGGACTTATAAAAGCCGATATGTTCATCGACGCCACGGGCGACGGCGACGTCTGCGTCCGCGCGGGCGCCGACTATAACAAAGGCAACCCCGAAAACGAGGGCAAAAACCAGCCCGTCTCGCTCCGCTATATCGTCTCGAACATAGACTTCGAAAAATTCGGCGCGTTCTTACTCAAACAACGCGAGCTCACCGGCAGAAACGTCGCCTGCGATTACCGCCCGGGCTATATCTACGCCGCCTGCTGCGCCAACGGCGACTGGACTTTAAACGAGGTCTTCCTCGAAGCGATCGAAAAAGGCGACCTCACCGTTCAGGATAAAGCCTACTGGCAGGTCTTCACGATACCCGGAAGAGTCGGCTGTCTCGCCTTCAACAACCCCGAGTTCTTCGAAAACACCGACGCCACCGACCCGAACGATATGTCCAAGATACATACCCTCGGCAACGCCGCGATCTTCCGTCAATTAGCTTTCTATAAAAAATACTTCCCGGGCTTCGAAAATGCCTACGTCAGCGACATCGCCGCTATGGTCGGCGTCCGCGAAAGCCGCAACATCGTTACCGAATACGTCCTTTCCGCCAAAGACCTTATCTGCCGCGCGAAATTCAAAGATATGTTCTGCCAGTCCAACTACCCCGTCGATATCCACGGCAAAGTGCTCAACTTCAACAAAGAACAGTATAAACCCGTCGACGACGGCAAAAACTGGTACGAGATACCCTACCGTTCCCTTGTCGTCAAGGGCATCGACAACCTCTTTATCTCGGGACGTTGCTTAGGCGCGGAATTCCTTGCCCAATCGAGCCTTCGCGTCCAGCATTCCTGCCGTTCCTCCGGCGAAGCCGCAGGCATCGGCGCCGCTCTCGCGCTCGATAAAAACGTTCCCGCCCGCGAAATAAACGGCGAAGACGTCAGAAATATTATGATATCCAAAGGCGCCGCGTACGCCGAATGATATCCTTACCGCGAAACAAAAAAAGTATAAATAAAACAAAAAGGAGCAAAACCATGAAAAGAATCTTCAAACAGATCCTCGCGCTCACACTTTTAGCTGTGATGCTCTTCTCCTGCACGGTGTTCGCACGCGCCGACGGCGTCGTTTCCACCCATACGGTGGTAACAGGCGTAACCTACACCAAATACAGCGTCTCGAGCACGTCTGTCCACGACCTTTCCTTCAACCCGACGACAGGCGATTATATCCTTATGCCTTTCGCGGGCTACGCAGGCACCTCGGGCGACCTTGCCACCCAGTATTCCTGCGCTACCGGAAGCCGCTACGGCTATACCGTTGCCGGCATCATCAACGGCGACTTCTTCGGAATGGGCTCGCCTTACGGCACTCTTACGGGTATCAACGTTTCCAACGGCAAACTTGAATCCGCCCATATCCCCACGACCGATTCCTGTATCGCCTTCAATTCCGACGGCACCTTCACCCCCGTCAACATAAACCTTTCCTCGACTATCGAGATCGGCGGGGAATCCTATAAGGACCTTATCTGGTATTTCAACAAGACCAGAGGCGAAGACAGCGCCGCCAACTGGAGCACCTACGACAAGCTTTTCTATTACGATATCTCCTGCGGTACCAAATGCGATACCTACTTCGCGGGCACCGAGATACTCTGCAACAAAGTCGATAACACCGATATCTCGATAGGCCATACCCTCGTCGGCGAGGTCGTTTCCGTTACTCAAAATACCAAGGGCGGCACCGTCGGCTCCAACCAGTTCATCCTCTATTACCCCAACACCTCCTCGGCTTATACCTCTCTCGTGAACGGCGTTCAGGCAGGTGATACGATCAAAATAACGGTAAGCGATTCCAACCCCGCTTCCCAGGCTATCGAAGAAAAAGCGGTAGGTCTTCTTACCAACATCGGCTGGCTCGTAAAAGACGGCGTCAACCGTACTTATATCGATTCCGAAATAGGCACCCACGCCGTTACTTACAAGACGAAATGGGCTGCATACGGCTGGGAAGACGACGGCACCGTACACTGTATGGTCAGCGAAGGCTCCCTCACCATGCGCGATATCGCCCAGAAATTAATCGACCTCGGCTGTAACAACGTCGTCCGTCTCGACGGCGGCGGAAGCAGCGCGATGTATCTTTCCAACACCGGCTCCGGCAGCGCGGGCTACGCCTATAACCAGGGCCGTGCCGTCGGCGACTGCGTCCTCGTATTAAAACGTTCGAGCGCCGCTCCGTCCTCCCTTAAAACCGCGCTCTCCAACAAGATTTCCTCCGTCTCCGCGTTCGCGGAATATATCCCCGACGTTCTCGCTTCCGCTCAGGCGATCTATAATTCTTCCAAGTCCATCTCCGGCGACTATAAACACGCTATAATGGCGCTTCGCGAAAACGGCACTCCCCACGGGATCCTCGAACAGTGCCTTAAAAAAGCCGCCAATAATAATCCCGATGGCTATTCCGATTACGCCGCCGACGTGATCGAAGCGGCATATTTCGATGCAAAGCGCATATACGGAGCCGCTTCCTCTTCCGACGAGCTGCTTCTCAGCACGGCAAACACCCTTTCCACCTTGCTTAATGACGATTCTCTTACCGGAACAAGGATATCTCTCGGCGCCAAATACGCCGCGTATAAGGTAAACACCGCGTCCTACCCCGATACCGGAAACCGCGAGCTTACCGACGGCACCCTCTTCAACGCTTCGGCGCTCGATGCCGCCTGGACAGGATTCAAAAAGACCGATAAACTCGCCTCCGATACTTACGGCGATTATACCGAAGTCTGCGTTGACCTCGGCAGCGTCAAGTCTCCCGATAAAGTTTCCGTTTCCGCCTGCAACCAGACCGGCTGGGGAATCTACGCACCTACGAGAGTCGCGCTCTACGCTTCCTCCAACGGCACCGATTATTACCTTGCCTCCGTCCTTTCTCCGATGATCAACGCCGTCTCGGGCGAAATGCAGGAAATCCTCTATACCGCTTCTCTTACCGATATCTCCGCGAGATACTATATCGTCCGCGCCTACTTCGGCGGTTCCCACCTCTTCTTGGGTGAGATATCATTCTATAAAGATACTCCCGCAAGCGGCTCCTACTACGTAAGCAAAGGCGTCGACAAATTCAATGCGGGCGTTACCACCGATTCCGTCGTCGTATTCAATAAAGGCACCCTTACCCACGCCAACGCCAATCTTACTTGGTCTACCTCCTACGTCTGCGAAAAGACCGACGGCGGCTATAAGGTTACCCAGAAAATATCCCCCAACGGCGACAATACTTACAGCTACACCGTTCCCTCCGGCGGCTTCATAATCGCCTTCCACGGTGCCGCTTACACCAAACTCATTTCCAAACGCGCCGTTCAGATCGGCGATATCTGCGCCGTAACCGGCTTCGATCCTGCGACCTCTACGCCTACGGTTTACCCGCTCGCAAGAGTAGCCTTCTATCCCGCAAGCACCGCTATCTATATCCGTCCCGCGACGACCAATTTCGGCGTCTTCACAAGCGACGCGGTAAGCGAATACGGCCTCACCGACGGCGATTATATCGAACTCCCGCACGGTCTTTCCGTCGCGGCTGTCAATAATAACCTCTTCACCGACCCGCGCTTCACCTATACCCCCGCTGTCAGCGGCGCCGCCAATATCGGCACCGGCGCGGTATATACCACCGTCGGCGGCAAAACCTATACCGTCTGCGTCGAAGGCGACCTCAACGGCGACGGTTGTATAAAAGCTACCGACTACCTCCTTCTCAAACGTATCGCGATCGGCACTTATACGGGCAGCACCGTCCAGCGTAAAGCCGCGGTCATCGACGGTAATACGCTCACGCGTTCGTATGCACTTCTTAAACGCCACGTCCTCGGCACCTACACAATTCAGCCGTAGGGCTAAGCGATGCGGCGCAGACCGAACAAAAAACGCGGAAGTGTTAAAAAGTTCGGTATAATTCAAGATAAATCAATATCAATAAAGTTGAAAACGGGCGCTCGCGCCCGTTTTCTTCATCTTTGCGTTTTTTGTTCTTTGAACGAACCTCACTTCTCGCGATAA
>JAZUJV010000323.1:0-1995 GCA_045642945.1 Eubacteriales bacterium
GGCAGACACAGAGGCGCAGGATTAGGCGGCGGACACGACGAAAGAGAGCAAACGCTGAACCAGCTGCTTGTCGAAATGGACGGCTTCGGAGTTAACGACGGCGTTATCGTAATGGCGGCGACCAACCGTCCCGATATCCTTGATCCCGCGCTTTTACGTCCCGGCAGATTCGACAGACAGATCACCGTCAACTATCCCGATATCAAAGGCAGGGAAGCCATCCTTAAAGTCCATTCCAAAAATAAACCTCTCGGCTCCGACGTCAATCTCGAAACCATCGCGAAAAGCACCGCGGGCTTCACAGGCGCCGACCTTGCAAACCTTCTTAACGAAGCCGCGCTTCACGCCGCCCGTAAGAAGAAAAAGATCATCAATACCGATGATATAGAAGAAGCTACCATCAAAGTCCTCGTCGGACCGCAGAAGCGTAATATGGTAAGGACCGAGGAAGAAAAACTCAAGACCGCTTATCATGAAGCCGGCCACGCCATCACCCATAAATTCCTCACCACTCAGGACCCCGTTCACCAGATATCCATTATCCCGAGCGGCAGGGCTCTCGGCTATACGCTTTCCATTCCCGAAAAGGATAAATTCAGCGTCTATAAACAGGAACTCATCGACACCATCTGCACCATGCTCGGCGGCAGAGCGGCTGAAGAGCTTATGTGCAACGATATTTCCGGCGGTGCTTCCAACGACATGGAAAGAGCTACCGATATCGCCCGCAAGATGGTTACCAAATACGGTATGAGCGAAGTTCTCGGACCCGTCGTATTCTCCTCCGAACACGACGAAGTATTCCTCGGAAAAGATTTCGGCACCACCAAGAACTATTCCGAAAAAGTCGCCCAGCAGATCGACGAGGAAATCAAACGCTTCGTTATGGAAGGCTATAACAAAGCTATCGAGATACTCACCGCGAACAAAGATACTCTCGAATTTATCGCTCAGTACCTCCTTAAACACGAGGTCATGGACGCCGAACAGTTCGAGCTCTGCTTCACCGCGGGCGTTACCGAGGAAATGCTCGATAAGATAGTCGAAGACAAAAAATCCGCCGCGAAAGTCGAAGACGACAAACGCCGCGAAGAACTTAACAAAAAAGCGGAGGAAAACGCAAAGATCATCACTCCCGAAGGCAAACCCGCCGACGACGCCGAAGACCCGTTCTCCGATAATATTTTCAAGCAATAAACACAAATATCCTGACTCTGCCGCCGAAAAAGCGGCAGAGTTTTCGTGCGTAAATCGAATAAATACTAAAAAATACGTTAATCCTCCGTATATGACTATTGGAGGTTTATATGAATAAAAAAGTATTTTCCGCTGTTCTTTTGTCCTTTGTCATCCTGCTTCTCGCTTGTTTCTCGTCTATCGTTCTGTCGTCCTGCGGCGGCGACGATAATTCGTCGTCAAAACGTCCAAGACCTTTCGAGTCTTCTGCTTTCGAATCTTCTGCCGTAAGTGAAAATTCCGAAGAAACCGAAATATCCGAGAACACTTCCGACGTTTCGGATAGCGAATCTTCCGCCGCTGAACCCGAACACGGATGGGTAATAAACGAGTACGGATATACCTACCTTTACGACGGATGCGGATATCTGCAGTTCAATTATAAAAAGTCCGCGCTCGACAGATACGTTTCGGGCATGAATTCGCTCGCCGCAATAATTCCCGAAGACACGAAGTTCTATAATATCGTCGCGCCCGTATCTTCCACCTTTGCCGATATCCCGCGCGATATCTACGTTGCGGATAATTTCTATAATTTATCTCAATCCGCGTTCAACACCACGGCGTCAGCCGCTTTATCCGATAAAATTACGACTATTCCCATAATTAAAACCCTCGAAGAACTTTATGACAAAGGCGAATACGTCTTTTTCCGTACCGATTCGAACTGGACACCGCTCGCCGCTTATACCGCGTATTCCTTATTCTGCAAAGAGGCAGGGAAGACGCCTTATTCTATCGGCAACTTTGATAATAGCG
>JAZUJV010000324.1:0-7657 GCA_045642945.1 Eubacteriales bacterium
ATCTGCGACGAAAAAGGAATTATCAAATCCTTCAACGACACCACCGGCAGACCCGACGGCGTCAAGACCGATACCGTCATTCCCGCCGGCTCCTTCATCGTCGGCGTCAATATGGGTCGTCCTGCCGATTTCGACGCTTTCAAAGCGGCTGCCAAAGTCGGCAAGAAAATTACCGTTTATAACGTTCTCGTCGAGAACACCGCAGCCCTTACCGAAAAGATTGACCTTGTCGGCGCGGGCTTCACCGTAGGCGACGTTCCGAACTTCTCCGGCGGAGATTATAAGTTCGAAGAAAACGGCAAAGCTTACAAAGTAGACGACAACGCTTACTACAAGAACTACGTTCTCACCAGCGGTGATAACGACCATACCGCCGTTGCCGCCGTCGCCCTCGAGTTCAACCCCGAAGACGGCTATATCCCGATGGCGTTCTCCGGCTATTCCGGAACCTCCGAGGTCTGCGGCGAACAGTATAACATCGCTACCAAGAAATACGGCTACGACGTTACCGGCGTCATCAACGGCGCGTTCTTCTCCATGGACAGCGGCGCCAACCCCACCGGAACCTACGGCACCCTCGTCGGTATGGTAATCTCCAACGGTAAGATAGCCTCCGCTCACGCCGGCTATTCCGATTCCGTCGTTGCCTTCGATTCCGACGGTACTATGCATATAGTCAAATCCGCTATCGACTATAAACTCTTCTTCAACGGCACCGAAATTCCCAACGGTCTTTACTACATCAACAAGACCGGCGGCTCCAAGAATCCTTCCTGGACCAACAACTTCTACTATTACGATACCTCCTGCGGCAGAGTATGCGATACCTTCGAATGCTGCCCGGGCTTCGAAATAATCTGTGAAAAAGTCGACAATACCGATCTTATGGTCGGCTCCACCCTTAAAGGTAAAGTTCTCGAGATAAAAGAGAACTCCTACGGTGCCGCTCTTGCCGACGAAAAATACGATCTTTCCGATAAGTTCGTCCTCTTCGCAAAAGCGGGTTCTTCCCACGCCGCGAAGATAAAAGAACTCAAAGCCGGCGACGAGATCACCATCTCCGCCAACGAAACCGTCGAAGCTTCCAAAGAAATCATGGAACACGCCAACTCCGTTATCACCAACGTCGGCTGGCTCGTAAAAGACGGTGTTGACCAGACTCTCATCAACTCCACTATCGGTACTCACTCCGTTACTCTTAAAGCACGCTGGACCGCTTTCGGTGTCAAAGCCGACGGCTCCTACGTTTACTTCACCACCGATTCCGAACAGGTCCCCGGTCAGTCTTATTCTACCGGCTCGTCTCCCGCGGCTACCCTCCACGACGTCGCTAAAGCGATGATCGAGCTCGGCTGCGTCAACGTTATCCGTATGGACGGCGGCGGAAGTACCGCTATGTACGTTAAAGACCTCGAAGAATCCGGCAAACCCGGCTACGCTATGGTATGCGCGGACTACAACCGCCCCGTCGGCGACTGTATCCTCGTTGTCAAAGCTTCTTCCGTCCGTGATGCCGCTCTCGAAAAAGTTCTCGGCGACGTTATCGCCGAAGCCGAAAAGGCTTACGAAGAATCCCCGAGCGCTTCTCTTAAAGAATCTATCGACGCCGCGAAAGCGCTTCTCAATTCCGACGCTCCCGTTTCCGGCGACGTCAAGAAGATGATCGGTATCCTCGGCGGCGCTCTCTCCGGAAAGAGCGAACTTTCCGACCTCGTTGCGAAGGTTTCCGCCGTATCTTATAAAGATTACAGCGAACAGGTCCTCGAAGGTATGCGTAAAGCTTACGACGAAGCCATCGCCGTTATCGGCAACAAAGAAGCCACCGCTAAAGAAGTCGAAGACGCTTACAACAAACTCAACAGATGGTATCAGCTCACCGGTTCTACCGAAATAATCGTTACCGCCGGCGCCGCTTATACCACCACGGCCCCCAACAGAGGCGACACCTACGACGACGATGAAGTTCGTCTTACCGACGGCTCCAAAGGCAACACCGACGGCGGCACCGCCAAATACGCCGGCTGGAGCTCCAAGGATAAAACCAAACCCAACGTAATATCCGTCATCGTTGACCTCGGCGAAGCTGCCGAATTCAACACCTTCCGCGCTTACTTCGCGGGCGGCAACTGGGGTATCGACGCGGGTTCAATGCAGTCCCTCACCGCTTATGTCTCCGACGACCGCAACACCTTCACTCAGGTCGCTATCACCGAAACGAAGGTCCACACCGGCGGCGACGAAAATAAAGCCAACAGCTGGAACACCTACGTCTTCGAAGCTAAAGCCGACAAAGTCTGCAAAGCACGTTACATCAAATTTGATATCACCGCTTTCGGCGGCAACGCGTTCGTATGGCTCGACGAAGTCGAAGCTGCCCTCGCGGTCGAACCCGTCAAATCCGGTCTCTACGTTACCGCGTTCAACTCCGGCGTAACCTCCGGCTCCTGCATGTTCTTCACCCCGACTATCGGCGAGCTCACCGCGGGCAACGCTAACCTCAACTGGTCCAAGAACATTCTTCTCGAATACGACGAAGAGCTCGGCGCTTACAAAGTAGTCGAAAAATGGAACGGCAGCGGCACCACCAAGATCGGCACCACCGGTCAGACCGCTCTTGAAGAAGGTCAGCTCATCATCGCCGCGCACGACTGGGAAACCGGCGTTACCGACAGCAGCAAGGTCGAAGGCTCCGCTGAAAACGCACGCCGCGTATCCGAAGCCAAGATCGGCGATATCCTCATCACCCACGGTATAGATATGGAAGGCGAGACCCTCGGCGTCGGCGCTTACTTCGAACTCGTTACTCCCGAAGAGCCCAAGCCCGCTTCCCTTATCGGCGACGTTAACCTTGACGGCAAGATCGACGCGAAAGACTATATGCTTCTCAAACGTCATTGCCTCAAGACCTACACTCTCGAAGGCGAAGCTCTTGCGTGCGGCGATATCAACGGCGATACCAAGGTCAATGCGGCGGACTATCTCCTTCTCAAACGTCATTGTCTTAAAACCTACGAAATCGTCCAGCCTAAATAACTTCGGGCTAAGCGATGCGGCGCAGACCGAACAAAAAACGCGAAAGCGATTAATGATTGGTTTGCACTAAAAGCCATTAATAACCTTTAAAGGTAAGAAAGCGGGCAAAATTGCCCGCTTTCTTATTTTTTATGCATTTTTTGTTCTTTGAACGAACCTCACCTCTCGTCGTACAAAAGTACGCCTTCGGGTTCGGATTCGTCCAATTTGCAACCCCCTCGCTACGCCCGTTCGGGCTAAGCGATGCGGCGCAGACCTGCCTTTTTCGTGAAAAAGGCAGGCGAAAAAGCTTTTAAAGCTCGCGCTTCCGCGCTCGTACAAAAAAGCAATTATCCAATAAAATCGAAAACGGGCGCACGCGCCCGTTTTCTTCATTTTATGCGTTTTTTGTTCTTTCAACGGAGCTTGAAAATATAAAAAACACCGCGAAAGTTTACTTTCGCGGCATTGAAAGTTTTCGGGCGCCTTTTTCAAAAGGCGCAAAAAATTATCCTTCGATTTTTCCAATGACGTCGGCGACGGTTTTAATGTCCGCGAAGTTGTCGTTGGTAAGCTTTTTGCCGAACTCGTTTTCGATGGAGAGCGCCATATAGAGCATGCCGATAGAGTTCATACCGAGGTCGACCTTCAAATCGCTCGCCTCGGTGATTTTCGAAACGTCGATGTCGTCGCCGAAAACCTCCGAAAAGGTGTTTTTAAGTCTCTCAAAAGTGTTCATTTTGCTATCCTTTCGTAAGTTTTCCTGCAATTTTCTATGCTTTCGCCGAGAATTTCCGAAATTTTTCCTAGGTCCGAAACGGACGGAAATTTCTTCGCGCATATCGCGGAAGCGTCGATCTCCTCGCCGATAACGACGATTTGACGGTTGTAAAAATGCTTGCGCTTGTTCGTGTAAATGGGCAAAATTTTCGCTCCCGTGCGAACTGCGAGCAGCGCCGCGCCGGATTTGGTCTCGTCGATTTTGTCCTCGCGGTCGATGGTCCCCTGCGGGAAAATCGAGATTATCCTGCCGTCTTTAAGCACGCTCTCGCATTTCCTTATCGCCTCGATGTCCGAAATCCCGCGGTCGATTTTAATGCACCCCGCGTGCCCGAGCAGAAAGCTTTTGAACTTTCCCTTCATAACGAGCTCCGACGCGAGAAAGAAAATTCTACGTTTCATAAACGCCGAAAATACTATAAAAGGGTCGGAATACGAAACGTGGTTCGACGCGATTATTTTCGCGCCGACAGGCGAAAATTTCGTTCGGCTGCCGCTTAAATCGTATTTTTTTACGCGGAAAATCAGCGCGCACGGAGAAAGAACGACTCTCGACGCGTCGTATAAAAATAGCTTTATATCAACCTTTTTTGCCTTTGCGTTCATCGTTTTTCCGTTTCTCAAGCTCGTCTCCGAGAGCGTAGATCTTGTCGTGGAGCAGCTGCGTAAGCTCGTTTAACTCCTTGTCGTCGGGGTTTTCGCTTTTAGCGTAGTCGCGAAGATATATCGGGTCGCCGATGATCATTCTCGTTCTCTTAAGAAAACTGTAAGTCCCGTCCGTGAAAACGGGGATGATCGGCGCGTCGGTCTTCAAAGCGATAAATGTCGCGCTCGGCTTAAAAGGGAAGGGAACGCCGTTTACCGGTAACTGCCCTTCGGGGAATATGCCGACCATGCCGCCGCCGTCAAGCGTTTCAAGCGCTTCTCCGACGAACGAAAAATCATAGCCCGTGCGGTTGACGTATATCGCGCCGAGCTTGTAAAGAAGCCACGAAAGCGGCTTCGCCCGCGTAAAAAGCACCTCCGCCATAAGAAATCTTATGTCGTCGAAGGGGAACGCGAAAAGATAAAGAACGAAGTCCACGAGCGAAATATGGTTCGAAACGAGAATACACGGCTTCGGCAATTTCCTCGGACTGTTCTCGCTCTGATAATATTTTTTCGTCTTAAAAAACGGTATAGCCCCGGGCAGACCGGTTATAATGGTAAACGCCCGAACTATTTTGCTCGGCTTGTTTTTCATGTGTCAAGATGCCTTTCGATATATTCGCTGCATTCGCGTACTGTATATCTGTAATTTTCTTTTTCGGAATAAGAGCTTATCGAAAACTCCTTCGCGAGTAATCCGACTATCGCGAAATACTGTAAACTCGACGCCCCGAGGTCGAAAATAAAGTGCGCGTCGTCGCCTATTTTGCCGGCTTCGATGCCCATGACCTCTGCGACGCATTCTCTTACCTTTGCGGCAACGCGGGTGTTAAGCCCGTTTTCGCCCGTCGACGCGAGCGACCTTGCCTCCGAGAAAGGCGTGAGTTTTATTTCTCCTGCGTCAAGCGCGCGTTTAAGATAAGGCCTGCTGACTTTTATCGCCGTTTCGGATGCAATAGCGTCGTGCGTAACGTAGAATTTGCGTACTCTCGCCGCCGACGGAACGCTCTCGTTCGTTTTGTAAACTTTTTCGACCATCTCGCCTATAAGCTCCTCGGCAATGTAAGGGCTTATCTGAACTATCATCGTAAGCTCTTCATTAGCGCCCTCGCCGAGCCCGAGTATCGAAAACGCCTTCGCCTCGGGAATACGGAAATACTGCTCGATAATGTCGGGGTTGATGTTCTCGCCGTTTTCGCCGATAACGCCGTCTCCGCGCCTGCCGAGAATATAATAATATCCGTCCTTTTCCTCGGCGATGTCGTTCGTGTCGAACCACCCGTCCTGCATCGTCGTCTTGCCGTTTACGGTAAGCGACTTGCAAATCGAAGTGCCCCTAATCGCGAGCGTGCCGTTTTCGGTGATCTTGTATTCGACGGAAGCGAACGGCTGCCCGACGGAGTTGAGATTTCTGTATTTCGGCTTGTTGCGAAGCTCGACGGAGGTTATGCCCGTCTCGCTCATCCCATAGCCGTTGTAAAGCGGATACCCGATGCCGTTAAAAAGCTCGAGCGTCGAATTTCTGACGTAGCTGCCGCCGCTGATGCAAAAAGCAACGCTGTCGCCGAAAAGCTTGTCGTCCACTTCGCGCATGATCTTGCGGGTGATAACTCTCCCGAGATTCGGCGCGATATTCTGAAGCTTCGTGCAGATTTTAATGCCTTTTCTGAACTTCGCTTCCTTCTTTTCGCCCTGCTCGCGTACCTCGCGGTTGATTTTTTCTTCAATCGTATGCCAAAGCATCGGCACCGCGAAAATGTGCGTTACCTCGTGCTTTTTGATGGTTTTAATAATCGTTTCCGGCGCGTAATCTCTTAAAAATACGAGCGTCCTGCCGAAATAAGAGAACCAGAAATGCACGGCGAAAAGCCCGAAAACGTGATAAAACGGCAAAAACGCCAGATGCTTCAAGCTTCCGTGGTAATGCGTCGCCATTCTCTCGCAGTCGACGATGATCTTCTCGGCGTCTAATATCTGCTCCGAGACCCGCTCGCCGTCGTATTTGCAGATGACCTCTTTTAAGGTCGTCGCCGACGTCGAAAGCGCGAATTCGTTCTCGAATTCGTCATCGGGAACGCTCTTTTCCGCTCCCGAGAGAAGCGACGGAATGTTTATATATTCGCCTTCAAGCTCGCCTTTCTGCATAGAAAAAATATATTTTATCCCGAGCGTTTCGATAATGCTCTTCGAAAGCGCCTTCGGGTGCCTGCAATTAACGAGATAAGGCTTGTTCCCGCTCTTTAAGATCGCCCAGAACGCGATAGGCCATTCGATGCAGTTCTCGGCTTCGAGCGCCACGTAACCGTGCGTCGCCCCGATTTTTTCGTAAATGGCGTCTGCGGCGCGGCAAACCTGCCCGTGCATCTCCTCAAAAGTATATTTCCTTACGCGGAAACCGTCGTCGATCTCCGAAAATATCTCGCTTTTAAAGGCGCACATATTCGAAAAAACGTCTTTCATCGTCTTTCCGGAATTTATTAGCGCGTCCTTTTGCCTGTCTATAATGAGCTGTAAAGCTTTTTCCATATCGGCTCTCCAATACGTATTTAATCATTATATTATATCTATAATAAACCGTCTTGTCAAGCGATGATGCCTTGACAATCGCTTCAAAATATATTAAAATCTCAAAAAAGCGAAAGGAGGAAGCCGCCATTTTTATAATAAACAGATTTCTTTCCGATTACGCGGATGAAAATTTTGCGCTTTTTTCCTCTTTTCTCCCCGATTCCTCTCTTGCGCGTATCGCGAAATATAAAAAAGAGGACGACAGAAAACGCTCGCTTCTCGCCGAATACACGGTAAGAAAAGTCCTTTCCGAGATTCTTGAAAAAGATGAAAAAGAAATAGAAATAAAGCGAGGCGGAAACGGAAAACCTTTTGTGGAAAACGAAAATATCTTTTTCTCCGTCGCCCATTCCGAAAACCTCGTTACCGTCGCGTTTGATGATAAAAACCTCGGCGTCGACTGCGAAAAAATAAAGAATATAAACTTAAAAACCCTCGACGTCGCCTTCACCGACGACGAAAAAGCCTTCGTCTTAAAAGACCTTTCTGTTTCCGACGCTCCAAACGAAGATACCCTCGCCCGCTTCTATACCGTCTGGACGGCAAAAGAGGCAAGGATAAAATTCCTCGGCTCGAATATGTCGGATATAAAAACCGAAAGCTACCTCGACTACGCGCCAAGCTGTGCCACCTTCCGCGAAAAAGGCTA
>JAZUJV010000325.1:0-4941 GCA_045642945.1 Eubacteriales bacterium
CGGGACGCTTGAAGGTGCTTCCGCAGCTTGGGTATTCGAGGGGCTGTTTTTCCTTTCGGCGGGAGAGAAGGTCGGCCATTTTGGCTTTGATTTCGGATTCTTCTCCGCTTTCGCCCTCGAAGACGGCGGAGATAAGTATAAGGTCTTTTTTCTGCAAGACGCTTTTTCGGTAGCCGAAATCCATGGAAGATTTATCGAGCGTTACGATATCGCCGTTTTCGTCGACAAACTCGCCTTTTACGAAGATGTCGGCGATCTCACCGCCGTAAGCGCCGCCGTTCATATAGACGGCTCCGCCGACGGTGCCGGGGATGCCGTAGCAGAACTCGAAGCCTTTTAACGAATTATCGGCGGCAAAGGCGGCAAGCGAAGAAAGACTTTCCCCGCAAAACGCTTTTATCTTTCCGTCTTCGTATGCAGCGCCGCGGAGACGGTTGGTAACGATAAGGTCGATATCATGGCAGCCGTCGGAAAAGACGATATTCGACATATTGCCGACGACCATATATTTTTCGGACGTTTTTTTATATTCCGCGAGAAGGCTCAAAAGGTCATCGCGGGTCTCGGGAAAGGATATCTTTTTTATCACGCCGCCGACTTTCATAGAGCAGAAAGGAGCGACGGAAACGTTTTCGTAAACGGTGTAATTCAAGGCGCAACCTCCTTACGTTTTCACAGTACATACCCGTTCGATTTTATTATACTATATAATTGCACAAAATACAATAAAAAAAGCAAGATATTTTTTGCATTATCTATTGACCTTTGTCATTTTATTTGATAAAATCACATTAGGTGTATATCATTTTGTAAAAAATAACTTATTGAAAGGAAGTACACTATGAAAAAACTGCTTGCGACAGTTCTCGCACTCGCCATGGTTTTGTCGGTTTCCCTTGCCGTTTCGGCAGCGGATTTCTCGAACCAGTGGGGAGATGAGCCCGGCTCTTCGTCAGAGCCCGAAAAGCCCGAAGCGTTTTTCCAAGTCAGCCTTATTGAAAGCGACTTTGAATACGTTCGCGGCGAAGACATTACGTTCGTTGTATCCGTAAAGGATATCAACCTTCCCGGCGAGACCAATTTCGACCTCGAAAAAGTAGGTATGAGAACGCAGATCAGCGACGGTATCGCTCTTATCGCGTTCAACGTACTTTACGACCCGGAATTCCTTACTCCGAAATTCGAAGCCGCCGAAGATGAAGACGGCAAAGGCGACTTTTCTTCCGTTCTCACCACTTCTCCGAGCGGTTGGGAATGCCTCGGCAAGATAGATGCCGAAAACGGCATCGTTGATATCGCCGCCGCCGACAACAACACCTTAGCCAACATCAAACCCGCAAAAAACGACGGCAGCATCGTTTTCACCTTCACCTTCACGGTAGCCGATGATTGCGAGGAAGATAAGCTTACTATCAGCTGTGATTGCCCGTTTGCGACCAACGCGGACGGCAAGAAGGAATGCTATTCCACGAGCCGCGGCGTAGTCATTACGAAAGCTACTCCCGCTATCCAGCCCGAAGAGCTTGAAGCACTTCCCGCAAACGCCATTCCTCTTGACTATGCCGGTTACAAGCACGTTAACGGCGTAAGCTTCATTTATCATACCGACGCCGCCACCACTATCGGCGCTATCACCGAAAAATTCGTCGGCAGCGTTAAAGACGCCAACTATTTCGGTATCATCATGTTCGGTGATGACGGAATCGTCAACTACGTAAACCGCACCCTCGGCAGAAAAGCCTCCGGCGCTACCGAAGTACTGGGTGAGAAAGATGCGGTCCCCGTTCCCGCCGACACCTTCGTTATCGGTGTAAACGCAGCGGGCGCTGACGGAAGCGGCACCAACCCCGATTTCACTCCGTTCAACGAAAACGCAAAACTCGGTTCCATTATCAAGGTTTATAATATAAATGAAGAAGGTTTCCCGTATCTCACCGAAGCTACCGAGCTTAAACAGGCGGGATTCACCATCACGAACCTTGAAGACGTCCCCTCCGACGCCAACATCATCAAGACCGCCGGTTTCATATTCGAAGCTGACCAGTCCGTCATTATGGCGACCGACAAGAAGACCACTATCGCCGAGCTCGCCGGCAGAGGCGGCGATTACAACACCGATGAGACCGACCTCAACTACTGGGGCGTTATCATCTTCAACAAAGATGACGGCGTTATCACTTATCAGAACGTAACTCTCGGCAGACCCAACGGTATAAAGAGCGACGTCGAAGTTCCCGCCAACTCCTACGTTATCGCAGTTCACGGTTCCAACAACGCGCTCAAAGAAGCGAAGGTCGGCGACATAGTTACGCTTTACAACGCTGATTTCGACACCCTCGCCGCTCTTAAAGGCAACACTCCCGCCAACAAGATGGGATATAAGATCGCAGAGCCCGCTCCCGAAGAATTCGAGTTCGTTCTCGGCGCGCCCATCAAATATGACAAAGTAAACGGCATCATCCGCGTTTTCGCCGACAACTCTTTCGACGAAGCTTCGTTCGCTAAACTCATTATAAACGACAACCTCGTATTCGCCGACAAAGACGGCAAAGCTATCGGCAAATACGTCGGCTCCGGTGCTACCGTCAAGATAGACGGCACGGACGTCAGCGCTACCATAATCATAATTGGCGACGTCAACTGCGACGGCGAAGTCAACGCAAAAGACTATCAGCTTATGAAGAGACACTGTCTTAAGAACTTTAAACTCGAAGGTTTCGGCGCGGAAGCCGGTAAGCTCTTCGGCGGCAGCGACATAGCCGCAAAAGACTACGGCTACTGCAAGAGAGTTTGCCTTAAGACCGCGAAGATGGTAGACCTCAACAAATAATAAAGCAGGACGGAACAAAATCCGTCGTTCAGATCCGATATGATAAAAAAAGTCCTATACGTTTTTGCAATAAGCATAGTTCCCGTTATCGAGCTTCGAGGCGCGATACCCGTAGGGGCGTCGCAGGAAGTCCCGATGTGGTTATGTTTCATAGCCGCGGTTATCGGAAATTTACTTCCCGTTCCCTTCCTTATCCTCTTCGGAGGAAAGGTGCTTAGGTATTTCGCGAAGTTCCCGAAGTTCGGAAAACCGTTCCGCTGGATATTGGACCTCGGCGAAAGAAAAGTTCAGAAAATGAAAAAATCGCTTTTCGCCGGTTTGCTCGCCTTCGTGGCGATACCGCTTCCCGGCACGGGAGCATGGACGGGCTCGCTGATCGCAATAACATTAGGTTTAGACCTTAAAAAATCCTTTCTTCCGATCGCACTCGGCGTTGTGATCGCAGGCGTTATTATGACGCTCGGCTCTTACGGAGTCGTCGCGATGTTCAACATTTTCGCGTGATCGGAAGCCGTAAAAACAAACGGAGCAACAAAAATGATCAAAGTCGGTTTTATAGATTATTTTCTCGATGAATGGCACGCAAACAATTATCCCAAGTTTTTTGCCGACACGTGCGGCGACGAGTTCAAGATAGCATACGCTTACGCCGAGATCGACAAGCCGAACGGACTTACCACCGATCAGTGGTGCGAAAAGTTCGGCGTCGAAAGATGCGCGACCATTAAAGAAGTCGTTGACAAGAGCGATTGCATTATTGTTCTCTCGCCCGACAACCCCGAAAGACATTTAGACCTTTGCAGAGAGCCGCTCGCGAGCGGAAAACGCGTTTACGTCGACAAGACGTTCGCACTTTCCAAAGACATCGCGAAGCAGATCACGGCGATAGCCGAAGAAAGCGGAACACCGTTTTGTTCCAGCTCGGCTTTAAGATTCGCCGACGAGCTCGAAAACGTCCCGAAGGAAGATATTTGTTTTATCGAATCCCACGGGCCCGGTGATTTCGACACCTACGCGATA
This sequence comes from Eubacteriales bacterium, assembly GCA_045642945.1. GTDB lineage: Bacteria > Bacillota > Clostridia > Oscillospirales > CAG-382 > Coliplasma. The sequence continues at coordinate 3,851 of JAZUJV010000325.1, forward strand.
CACCAGATCGAGCCGATCGTATGCCTTATGGGCAGCGGCGCGAAGAGAGTTATGGCTATCGGGAGCGGAAAACACGCTTCGGTCGTCATTGAATTCGACGGCGGACGCAGAGCCGTGATGACACATTACGGCTGGCCGCAGAAGCATTACGTCGATTTCGGAATGACGGTAAGCTACGGCGACGGCGAGAATTATCTCGTGCCCGCTATGAGCAACTATTTCCCCAATTTCATTAAAAATCTGACAGAATATTTTAAAACCGGAAAGATCTTTGCCGAGCACGACGAGACCATAGCGATTATGGGTATCATCGAGGCGGGCAACAAAGCGCTCCGGACACCCGGCGAATGGATAGAAATATAAAAAAACATCATAAATACGGAGGAAACCAATGAAAAAGATCAGAACAATCGCTCTTGTTCTCGCCTGCTTGATGATCGCCGCAGTATTCGCGGTGGTCGCTTCGGCTGAAATGATAAATTTCCAGCCGGAAACGGAAGGCGACAAGATTTACGGTATTCCCTCAGAGTGTACCGTATCCAATTTCAAAAAAGCATATCCCAGAACCATCATTGAAGTTACCGACAAAGACGGCAAAGCCCTTATCGGTATGGCTCCCATCATCGGTACCGGTATGAAGGTAAAGATCGTTACCACGACCTATACCGCCGTAATCTTCGGCGACCTTGACGGCAACGGAAAAATCGACGCCACCGACTATCGCCTCATTAAACGTGCTTACCTCGGCACCTACGACGCAAGCCCGCTCGAGATAGAAGCTTCCGGCGCTTTCGACGGCAAGCTCAGAGCAGTCGATTATATGAAGGTCAAGAGAGCATGTCTCAAAACCTATAACATGAACAAAGACTACACCGTTGAGGAATACGATCCCGATTCCGACAACAGCGGCTGGACTTCCGGTTGGGTATAATAACAGGTGGATAATAAAAAAGACCGCTTCGGCGGTCTTTTTTTAGTGAGGAGTGAGGAGTGAGGAGTGAGGAGTGAAGGAACAAACGGGCTTTCTAAACTGTACCCATAAAAACGGACAGGTATATTGGAGTGCTTTCGTCGGACGTTCCTAAAAAGCG
>JAZUJV010000326.1:0-7610 GCA_045642945.1 Eubacteriales bacterium
TAAAAGACGTCAGCGTCGAGGAACTTAAAACCATCTCCGAGGGCGCGAAGGTCCCCGCGCGCGACCGCCAGACCGTCGACACCGAGATAAAATTCTACGGCCAGCAATACGAGATTTTATCGGGTAAACTCAAAAATTACGAGATAGATTTCGCCGCCGCCGAAGCCAAAAGCGACGACCCCGCCGTCCTTGTCGGCAAAAGAAATTCGCTCACCGAGAAAATCGACGCTCTGACTATGCGCCATAACGCCTATACTATCGCCGCCGAGACGATAAACGCCGCGAGCGACCGTATGAAAAGCATGGTCGCCCCTCGGATAGCCGAGCGCGCAGGCGTCTATTTCGCCGCCGCCACGGGCGATAAATATAAAAAACTCGACGTCGATACAAAACTTTCGATGTCCTTCGGCGAGGATTTCACGCGAAGCGTCGAATACCTCTCCGGCGGCACCCGCGACAGCGCATATCTTTGTTTAAGGCTCGCCCTTTCGGATATGCTCTTCGGCGGCTGTAACGTCCCGCTCGTGCTCGACGACGCATTCGACAGACTCGATGAGACCCGTCTCGAAATGATGTCCAAAGCGTTGGGCGAAGCGCAAAATCTCCACCAGATAATCATTATGACCCATAGCGACCGCGAAGCTCACGCCCTCGATTCCGTCGGCATACCCCATTCCGATATCACGATAAAAGAAGTATAAAACCGAAAGGAGGCAATTGGATTTTGTCAGTTCCGATAACCTTATCCAGCAGCGTCAGACAAATCAAAGGCGTCGGCGACGTCAAAGCCAAAGCCTTCGAAAAACTCGGTATCTTCACCGCCTCCGAACTGCTTTTCCATTACCCCCGCTCCTACGAGGAACGCGGGAAAATAATAAAAATTTCCGATGCCTTCGACGGCGAGCTCTGCTCGCTTATGCTTACGGTAAATTCCGTCTCCCCCGTGAAATATATCCGCGGAGGGCTGACGCTTTTCGAGGTAAAAGCCTCCGACGGAAGCGGAAATATAAAGCTTAAATTTTTCAACGTCCCCTACGCCGCCCGCTCGTTTTCCGCGGGTAAAAAATTCCGCGTCTTCGGGCGAATAAAGTCCACCCCCTACGGCCGCGAAATGGCAACGCCCAAATACGAGCCGTGGACCGACGACCTGCCTTATTACGTCCCCGTCTATAAGACCGCCTCCCCGCTCACGCCGAAAGCCGTTGCCTCCGCGATAGCCGAAATCCTCCCCCTCTGCGCCGATATAAAAGATATTCTTCCCGAAAGTATACGGCGCGAATACTCGCTTATAAAAAAATCCGACGCGGTCTATACTCTCCATCGCCCCGAAAACCCCGACGATTTGCAAAAAGCCCGCCGCGCCCTCGCCTTCGAGGATATTTTGATTTTCCGCACGGCGCTTTCGTCGATGCGCAGCGAAAACAGTCTCGAAAAAGCGAACCCATTTTCGCTTAAAAACACCTCCGTCCGCTCGTTTTTCGAAAGCCTGCCATTCGAGCTCACGGGCGCACAGCAAAGGTCAGTCAAAGAGATTTATTCCGACCTCTCCTCCTCCCGCCCGATGGCTCGGCTTCTGCAAGGCGACGTCGGAAGCGGAAAGACCGCCGTTGCCGCCGCCGCGCTTTACCTTTGCGTAAAAAACGGTTTTCAGGCGTGCATGATGGCGCCGACGGAGCTTCTCGCCTCCCAGCATAAAAAAACTCTCGATAAATTTCTTTCCCCGTTCGGCATAAAGACCGCACTTCTGGTCTCAAGCTTAAAAGCTTCCGAAAAACGCGTTGTCCGCGAAGCGCTTAAAAGCGGCGAGATAGACATCGCCGTCGGCACTCACGCGCTCATAACCGAACAGACTTCTTTTAAAAACCTCGCTCTCGCCGTCGTCGACGAACAGCATCGCTTCGGCGTCCGCCAAAGAGCCGAGCTTCTCAAAAAAAGCGAAAAAGACGGCGTCCGCGCCCACATGCTCGTTATGTCCGCCACCCCGATACCCCGCTCGCTCTCACTCATAATCTTCGGCGACCTCGACGTTTCGGTCATCGACGAGCTCCCGAAGGGAAGACAGAAGATCGAAACCCGTATAGTCTCCGAAAGCGAAATGCAAAAGGTCTGCACCTTCGTCCGCGCCGAGATCGAAAACGGCGGCAGAGCCTATATCGTCTGCCCGCTCGTCGAGGAAAGCGATACCGACGAGCGCAAAAGCGCCGAAAGCTATTATAACGACCTTGTCAAAGGCGAGTTCAAAAACATAAAAACGGGGCTTATCCACGGCAAAATGCGCGCTTCGGAAAAAGAAAGCGTCATGTCCGCCTTCGCTTCGGGCGAAATAAAAATTCTCGTCGCCACTACGGTCATCGAAGTCGGCGTCGACGTCCCCGAGGCGACCGTTATGGTGATACAAAACGCCGAAAGCTTCGGCCTTTCCCAGCTTCACCAATTACGCGGAAGGATCGGCAGAGGCGACAAAAAATCCTATTGCATCCTCGTCAAATCCAAAGACGGCGGCGAGGACAGATTAAAAGTCATGCGCGACACCGACGACGGCTTCAAGGTCGCCGAGGCGGACCTGCGCCAGCGCGGCCCCGGCGATTTCTTCGGCGAAAGGCAAAGCGGCGAGTTCTCGCTCCCCGTCTCCGCCGCCGGAAATATCGAGCTTCTGTCCGAAACCGACGCGCTTTTAAAAAGAATGATTGCAGATAAAAATAACAAAGAATACGCCCCGATTTTAAAAGCCGCTTCCGAGTTTCTTTTAAAAAGCGAGGCGTCAAAAACGGTAAACTGATATGAAAATCGGAAATCTTACGTACAAACACGGGCTCTTTTTAGCCCCCATGGCGGGCATCACCGACCACGCCTTCCGCGCGCTCTGCGTAAAATGCGGCGCCGAGGGCGTTACGAGCGAGCTTATAAGCGCCAAAGCCGTCGTCTACGGCGACAAAAAGACCGAAACACTCGCCGCGATACACGACGACGAGCGCCCCGCCGCCATCCAGCTTTTCGGCAACGACCCCGAAATCATGGCGCGCGCCGCGAAAGAAATGCTCAAATTCAACCCCGCCTATATAGATATAAATATGGGCTGTCCCGTGCCGAAGCTCGTCCATAACGGCGAGGGAAGCGCCCTTATGCGCGATCCCGCGCTTTGCGAAAAGATCGTTTATTCCGTCGCCGAAGCTATAGATATTCCCGTTACGGTAAAAATAAGAAAAGCCTGCGACGACGATAATATAAACGCCGTCGAGGTCGCGAAATACTGCGAAAAAGGCGGAGCGAGCGCGATATTCGTCCACGGCAGAACGCGGACTCAGATGTATTCAGGCCTTGCCGACCGCGATATAATCGCCGCAGTAAAACAAGCCGTGTCCGTTACGGTCATTGGCAACGGCGACGTCGATTCGTACGAAGAATTTATGAAAATGAAAGAACAAACGGGCTGCGACGGCGTGATGATAGGCCGCGGCGCCTACGGAAGCCCGTGGCTGTTCTCGGAGATAAAAGCCAGACTCGAAAATAAAATCTATAAATCACCGTTAAACTCCGAAAAACGTCAGATGGTACTCGACCAGCTAAACGCGGTCTATAACGATAAAGGCGCCCGCGGGATATGCGAATTCCGCCACCACCTGATCGAATATTGCCACGGCTTCAACGGCAGCGCGAGACTTCGCGGAGAGATATCCACGATATCCGACAAGGCTTCCGCCCTAAGCGCGATAAACCGTATTTTCGGCTGAAAAAAGAAAGGAACAAACAATGGACATTATCGGAAAAATCGCTCACGAACTCGGTATAAGAGTTTCACAGGTCGAAAGCGCCGTCAAGCTTATCGACGAGGGCAATACGATCCCCTTCATCGCCCGTTACAGAAAAGAAGCGACCGGCTCGCTCGACGACGAAAAGCTTCGCGACCTCGGCGAAAAGCTCGAGTTTTACCGCGCTCTCGACCAAAGACGCGATGACGTAAAACGTTTGATAGACGAACAGGGCAAACTGACCGACGAACTCGTCGAAGCTATCGAAAAAGCGACGACGCTCGCCGAACTCGAGGATATCTACCGCCCCTACCGCCCGAAGCGCCGCACCCGCGCTTCCATCGCCGCCGAGGCCGGGCTCACCCCGCTCGCCGAGCTTATGCTCGAACAAAGGTCCGACGTCGATATCGAAAAAGAAGCCGAAAATTATCTTAACCCCGAAAAGAAGATAGAAACCGCCGAAGACGCGTTAAATGGCGCCAAGGATATAATCGCCGAGCGCGTTTCCGACGACGCGGAATACAGAAAGTGGATACGTGAATTCACGTGGAGAAGCGGTCTTCTCGTTACCAAAGCCAAAAAAGAAGAAGACAGCGTCTACCGTATGTATTACGACTATCAGGAGCCCCTCGCCAAAATGCCCTCCCACCGCGTCCTCGCGGTCGACCGCGGCGAAAACGAAGGCTTTTTGGGTGTCAAAGTCGAAGTCGAAAAGGGAAGAATAACCGAATACCTCTGCGGTCAGATACTTTCCGCCAAGGTCTGCTCCTCCACCAAATACGTTGAGGAAGCGATTGTCGACTCCTACGATCGCCTAATAGCCCCCTCGGTACAGACCGAGATGCGCAACACGTTGACCGAAAGCGCGCAGGAACAGGCGATAAAGGTCTTCGGCGAAAACCTCAAAAATCTGCTTATGCTCCCTCCCGTAAAAGGAAAAGTCGTTATGGGCTTCGACCCCGCCTACCGTACAGGCTGTAAGATCGCGATAGTCGACGCGTTCGGCGACGTTCTCGATACCACCGTCGTCTATCCCACCCCTCCCCAGAACAAACAGGAAGAGGCAAAGGAAAAGCTCAAAGCGCTCATTAAAAAACATAAAGTCGATATAATCTTGATAGGCAACGGCACCGCCTCGAAAGAAAGCGAAATTTTCGTCGCGGGTATGATAAAAGAGCTCGACAGGGAAGTCAGCTATATCATGACCAACGAAGCGGGCGCCTCCGTCTATTCCGCCTCCAAGCTCGGCACCGAGGAATTCCCCCAGTTCGACGTTTCCTTAAGGTCCGCCGTCTCGATAGCAAGAAGACTGCAAGACCCCCTCGCCGAGCTCGTCAAAATCGACCCGAAAGCTATCGGCGTAGGTCAGTATCAGCACGATATGGATGCCAAAGCGCTCGATAACTCGCTTTCCGGCGTCGTCGAATCCTGCGTTTCGGGCGTCGGAGCGGATTTGAACACCGCTTCCGTCTCGCTGCTCTCTCATATCGCGGGCATCAACTCCAAAATCGCGAAAAGCATCTACGAATACCGTACCACCGTCTCCCGCTTCTCCTCCCGCCGCGACCTGTTAAACGTCAAAGGCATCGGCGAAAAAGCGTATAAACAGTGCGTCGGCTTCCTTCGCGTGCCCGAAAGCGCCGAGGTGCTCGATAACACCTCCGTCCACCCCGAAAGCTACGACTCCGCCAAGCTATTACTTACCCTCTGCGGCTACACCACCGACGACGTAAGAGCCAAAAACATCGGCGAGCTTCGCAAACGCCTTGAATCCCAAGGCAAAGAAAGCGTCGCTTCGCGAATCGGCGTCGGCGTCCCGACCCTCGACGATATCGTCTCCGAGCTCGAAAAACCCGGCCGCGACCCGCGTGATGAGCTTCCTCCCCAGATACTTCGTACCGACGCCATGGATATCTCCTATCTTAAAGAGGGAATGGAGTTTATGGGCACCGTCCGCAACGTCGCCGACTTCGGCGCGTTCGTCGATATAGGTGTTCATCAGGACGGACTTGTACATATCTCGAAACTTTCCGACCGTTTCGTAAAACGCGCAAGCGACGTCGTAAAAGTCGGCGATATAATAAAAGTGAGAGTAATCGCCGTCGACGTTGCAAAAAAACGCATATCTCTCGAAAGAATATGCAAATAAATGCAATTATCCTATTGCAATATTTCAAAAACCGTTGTATAATTACCCATTATTAAAAATAAATCTTACCCAAAAAACGAGGTAGAAAAATGAACATCACCAACAGCTATTTAAAAGAACTCTACGGAAGAGTCGAAGCCCGCAACGCCGGCGAAAAAGAATTTCTCCAGGCCGTCGGCGAGGTTTTCGAATCTCTTTCTCCCGTCGCCGATAAGCGCCCCGACCTTGTCGAAGCGGGCGTTTTCGACCGTATAGTCGAGCCCGAACGCTTTATCCAGTTCCGCGTCGCGTGGGTCGACGATAACGGCAAAGTACAGGTAAACCGCGGCTACCGCGTCCAGTTCAACTCCGCCATCGGTCCCTATAAGGGCGGCATCCGTTTCCATCCGTCCGTCTGCTCCTCCGTCATAAAATTCCTCGGCTTCGAACAGGTCTTCAAAAACTCCCTTACCGGTCTCCCCATGGGCGGCGGTAAAGGCGGCTCCGACTTCGACCCGAAGGGCAAATCCGATAACGAGATAATGGCGTTCTGCCAGGCATTTATGACCGAGCTCCAGAAATATATCGGTCCCGATACCGACGTTCCCGCCGGTGATATCGGCGTCGGCGCAAGAGAGATCGGCTATATGTTCGGCCAGTATAAACGCATCCGCGACGAATGGTCCGGCGTCCTCACCGGAAAAGGCCTCACCTACGGCGGCTCCCTTGCGAGAAAACAGGCTACCGGCTACGGTCTCTGCTACTTTATGGACAATATGCTCAAAAAGAAAAACGATTCCTTCAAAGGCAAAACCGTCGTCATAAGCGGCGCGGGCAACGTTGCAATCTACGCCTGCGAAAAAGCCACCCAGCTCGGCGCCAAAGTCGTCGCGATGAGCGATTCCAACGGCTATATCTACGACCCGAACGGAATCAACCTCGACGTTGTCAAACAGATAAAAGAAGTCGAAAGAGCAAGAATAAAAGAATACGCCTCCCGCGTTCCCGGCTCCGTTTATACCGAGGGCAAAGGCATCTGGACTGTCAAATGCGATATCGCTCTCCCCTGCGCTACCCAGAACGAGCTTAATGGCGACGACGCCAACGCTCTTATCGCCAACGGCGTAAAATACGTCGCCGAAGGCGCGAATATGCCTTCTACCCCCGATGCTGTCGCCGCTTTCCAGAAAGCGGGCATCTACTTCGGTCCGGCAAAAGCCGCCAACGCAGGCGGTGTCGCCACCAGCGGTCTCGAAATGACCCAGAACTCCATCCGTCTCTCCTGGTCCTTCGAGGAAGTCGACGAAAAACTCTGCGGCATAATGAAGAGCATCTTCGAAAACGCCTCCGCCGCCGCTAAAGAATACGCTACCGAGGATAACCTCGCCGCCGGCGCGAATATCGCGGGATTCCTTAAAGTTGCCGACGCCATGAAAGCACAAGGAGTAAACTGACGGGCTTGGCGATGCGGCGCAGACCGAGACAAACGAAGTTATTTTCGACGAAGAACTCGTCATCGCTTCCGATACCCGGAAAATAGTCGAAGGACTCAAGAAATAAGAGGTAAAAAATGAAAAAAACGCTTTGCGGAAAAGTCTACGACACCGAGAAGGCTGCCGTCGTCAAAAAGCTGACGTTCGGCAAATTCGGTGATCCCGACGGCTACGAAAAAACGCTTTATTTCCAGACGGATATAGAAAAATATTTCGTCTATACCAACGGCGGCGAGAATT
>JAZUJV010000327.1:0-2149 GCA_045642945.1 Eubacteriales bacterium
TCCCTCCGCTCTATCTCCTCCCCAAAGAGCTGATAAAGAAAAGCAAAAAAGTCTCCGTAATCCTCGGCTTCAATACGAAAAACGAGATATTTTATGAATCCGAATTCAAATCCCTCGGCTGCGCCGTTACCGTTACGACAGTCGACGGCACTTACGGCGTCAAAGGCTTCGTTACAGACGCTCTGCCGAAAGACTATTCCTACGTCTATACCTGCGGCCCCGAACCGATGCTAAAAGCCGTCTATAAGAATATAAAAACAAGCGGTCAGTTCAGCTTTGAAGAGCGCATGGGCTGCGGCTTCGGCGCGTGTATGGGCTGCACCTGCAAGACGATAACGGGCTATAAACGAATCTGCAAAGACGGTCCCGTTATGAAAAAGGAGGAAATACTGTGGGATTAAACGTCGATTTATGCGGGATAACCCTCGATAACCCCGTCATCCCCGCATCGGGGACCTTCGGCTACGGCTACGAGTTCGCCGAGCTCTACGATATAAATATCCTCGGCACCTTCTCTTTCAAGGGTACAACCAAAGACCCCCGCTTCGGCAACCCCACTCCGCGTATCGCCGAATGCGAAGCGGGAATGCTCAACTCCGTCGGATTACAAAACCCCGGCGTCGATAAGGTCATCTCCGAGGAACTCCCCAAGCTTAAAAAATGCTTCAACAAAAAAGTAATGGCGAACGTCAGCGGCTTCTCGCTCGATGAATACGCTTATGTCTGCGAAAAACTCGATAGGGAAGAGCAGGTCGGCTGGCTCGAGGTAAATATAAGCTGCCCCAACGTCCACGGCGGCGGAATGGCGTTCGGGACCGATAAAAAAGCCGCCGCGTCCGTCGTCGAAGCCGTCAAAAAGGTTACGACCAAACCCGTGATAATAAAGCTTTCGCCAAACGTTACCGATATCGCGTCCATCGCTCTCGAATGTGAATCCGCGGGCGCCGATGCCGTAAGCCTTATAAATACCGTCCTCGGTATGCGAATAGACTTAAAAACAAAAAAACCTGTCCTCGCCAACGTAACGGGTGGTCTTTCCGGCAAAGCAATTTTCCCGATAGCTCTGCGGATGGTCTATCAGGTCGCCTCAAAAGTCAAGATCCCCGTTATAGGAATGGGCGGTATATCTTCCGCCGAAGACGTTATCGAAATGATGCTCGCGGGCGCTGCCGCCGTCGAAGTCGGCGCCGCCAACCTCGTCGACCCCTATGCCTGCAAAAAGATAATCGAAGACCTTCCGAAAGCGATGGAAAAATATAAGATAAACGATTTAAAATCTATAATAGGAGCGTGTCAGTAATGGGAAAAGACGTAATAATCGCCTGCGATTTCGCGAGAGCGAAAGAAACCTTCGATTTCCTCGATAAATTCAAAACCAAAAAGCCCTTCGTTAAAATCGGTATGGAGCTTTTCTACGCCGAAGGACCCTCGATAGTCCGCGAGATAAAGGCGAGAGGGCATAAAATCTTCCTCGATCTAAAGCTTCACGATATCCCCAACACCGTTAAAAAAGCGATGAAAGTGCTTTCCGACCTCGACGTCGATATCTGTAACCTTCACGCCTCGGGCACCAAAGCCATGATGTCCGCCGCTCTCGAGGGGCTGACCCGCGCCGACGGCACAAGACCTCTGCTCATCGCCGTTACCCAGCTCACCTCCACCGACCAATCTGCTATGGAAACCGACCTTTTAATAAAAGAAAAACTCGAAAACGTCGTTATGCACTACGCGCTTAACGCCAAAGAAAGCGGGCTCGACGGCGTCGTCTGCTCACCGCTCGAAGCCGAAAAGGTACATTCCTCCTGCGGCAAAGACTTTCTGACGGTTACCCCAGGCGTCCGCTTCGCCGACGGCGACGTGGGCGACCAGAAGAGGGTAATGACCCCCGCCGAAGCGAAAAAAGTCGGCTCGGATTATATCGTCGTCGGCAGACCGATAACCAAAGCCGAAGACCCCGTCGCCGCGTACGAAAGATGTATCGCCGAATTCGTTGATTAAAGGAGAACAAAATGGAACTTTCCAAACTCATCGCCAAAGATTTATTAAAAATAAAAGCCGTCTTTTTCCGTCCGGAAGAGCCGTTCATCTGGGCAAGCGGCATCAAAAGCCCCGTCTATTGCGATAACCGTCTTACGCTTACCGCTCCCGA
>JAZUJV010000328.1:0-16643 GCA_045642945.1 Eubacteriales bacterium
GGAATTCTCAGACAACGAGGAGCCGGTATTGTTCCACGAGGTCGCGTTGGTTGCATTCGTGGTGGTTTGAAGCGTGCCGTTGTTGTTGGTAACGGTATTACGGAGATAATAGGTCGTTCCGTTGACTATGCAATACGCTCTTCCGGACGGGTTTTCGCCGGGATTTTCGAAATAGAAATGGGTGGCGTTCGCCTGAGTACCGTTGTTGATGGCGTTATTTCCGGTAACGCGGAGATAGTGGCCGTTGTTATCGGTAATTATCTGATAGGCGAGCGGAATGGTACGCCACGCGCCGTCGCTGTAGGTAAGATAATAGTCTATATCGCCGACGGTGGTATAGTATGAATCGCCGTTTTTGACCCAGTTCGTCGGGGTCGTCGTAAGAGTGAGAGTTCCGTTATTGTTGCCGAGGTAATATTTGGTGCCGTTTACGACGGCGGCAATAGTAACGGAAGAGCCGTTTGAAGCGACTATCCACGGGGTCGCGTCTTCATCGGAATATTCGTTGATAACGGCGACGGGGTTAGGCGACGCGGAGAGATAGTTGCCGTTCGCGTCGTATATACAGGTCTCGGAAAGCGTAACGGCTTTCCAATCGCCGCCCTCGCAGACGAGATAGAATTTTTCGCCGCCGACGGTGGTATAATAGCCGTTTTCATCGGCTGTCCAAACGGTATTGGTCGTTTTTACGGTCAGATCGCCGTTATCGACGCCGAGATAATAGTTTGTGCCGTTTTGCGGATAGAAGAAGCCTGTGGACGAGAGGTCGCCGGAAGCGGAAAACCATCTTGTTGCCTGAGCGTCGTCCTCGGTATTATTGACATTTCCCGCGTGGACGTAGATATAGTTGCCGTAATCGTCGCTTATCGTAAGAGCGTCTTTTCGGGTGATAGTCCAGTTACCGTCGGTATCGCACCAGAGGTAATAATCCAAGCCGCCTATCGTTATATAAACTTCGTCAGTATCGGAAGCATACCATAGCGACGGGGTCGTCGAGAGCTTTATGCCGCTGTTTCCGTCGGGAACAAGATAGCGGATCTCGCCGTCGTAGCGGGTATAGAGATATCCGTCGCCTTCGGGAACGAACACGGCGGCGTCGGCTTCGTTTTCGGCGGAAACAAAGTTTCCGTTTGCGTCGAGAGCGAGCCAATAGCCGTTATAGCCGAACTTAAAGCCGTAATCGGAAAGATAATTGCCGGGGTTATCGGGGTCTTCTTTGATCGTATAAACGTAGGACGCGACGGGATAACTACGCGTCGCGGTATTAAGACCGGAGACGTAATGCCAAGTCCATGTATAGTTCCCTGCCCTGCCGTTTCTGCCGTTGGTATCGCTGCTGAAAATAAAGTTACCTTCGGTAGGGCTGTAGTAGCCGTCGCCTGTGGGAAGAGTTCCGTTATAGACGAAGCCTTCGTAATGGATATCGCCCGTAACCTCGTCGACGTATTTGTTTTTCGAGCTTAAGTATTTATAGCTGTTGTTATACGCTTTATTATGGATAGCAGTCAATCGGTTATAGAGCATCTGCATATCTATACTGCCGCCGAAGCCCGCGTTGGAGCCCGCGCCGCGGAGTTCTTTTATGCTTTCGACGAGCTGGGGCGAAGGAGCGCCCGTCTCGGCGTTTTCGACAACGCCGAAATAGCCGAATTCGCATTTTGCGGCGGCACCGCCGAGAATTGTGCAATCGTTGATATAAACGCGGTCGCAGATAGCGGAGTCGACGATATGGCCGGCGATAACGCCGACGTAGGAGATCTCGCCTTCATGGATATCGTCGTTATGAAGTTCCTCGTGGTTGACGGTAGTCGGGTCGAGGCCGGTAAGGTCTATCGTTACGTTTTTATAATATACGTCGGAAATTTCGGCATTTGGTCCGATAAAGCCGAACAGACCGATATCGCAGGTGTTATAGTCGACTTTATTGATAGTCTGGGCAGAGATGACTTTTAAATTTTTGACGGTAAGAGAATTCCCCTCGAATATCGCGTTGAAGGGGGTGGCGGAGGTGCCGATAGGCAGAACGCCGTCGGAGTAGCCCGCCATATTAAGCTCTTTAACGTATTCGCCGGGGATAACGTTGCCTTCGTCGTCGTAGTTATAGAACAGCCATTCCTCGCCGTCGTCGAGCACGCCGTCGTTGTTGCCGCCGATATCATAGCCGAGCTGGAAATGGTAATTTTCGTCGGCGAAGCCCTCTTTACGCTGGTAAAGATATATCAGATTGTAATAATGTATCGGGCGGGTTATGACGAAGGGATCGTCCTCGGTGCCTGTGCCGCAATGGAAATACTGGGTGATGATACTTCCCTGCATATCGTCGCATTCGATCTCTTTATTTCCCGCAAGCCAAGCGAAAGTAGTGCCGACACAGAGAACGGCGAGAACGACGGAAAGAACGAGTATTATATTTTTGTTGCTGCCGTGCTTCATATTCGGCCCTCCTTTCGGTTTGATAAGGGAAATTTCAGTTCAATACGAATTTATCGAGGTCGCTGTCGACCTTGACCTCTTCGCTTCCGAGCTCGAGGTCGCGGGCTTCCATGACGAATCTGACAAGGTCGGGATCGTAGGAAATTTCGAAGTAGAGATAGAGAAGATAATTTTCGACGCCGTTGTCGGAAATTACCGAGCGGGCGGAAGCGTAATCGCTTACCGTAAAGCTTACAGACGTCTTTTTGGTGGGTCTGCCGCCCGAAACGGCGAGAAATTTATCGGAAGAAATACCGCTTGTGCCGCCGAAGAAGGTTTCGTTCGCTTTGACTATCGTTTCGGCGTTATCCAAGCTGTCTTCGACGCCGTTTAAATCGGCAATAACCCCGCATTTGATATTTATTACGTTGGAAAGAAGCAGTTTTGCGACTTTGACGGAGGCGTTCGGGTCTTCGTAAAGGTTTTTATTTGTCGAGAAAACCGTATCGGTGTCGTCGGTATCGTCTTTATTGATGATGGAAAGGTCGATAGTGAACGGGTCGCCGTTCTTTATCGTCTCGCCAAGGACGGGAACTCTTACGAAAACGCGGGCGTCTTTATTAAGCTCGGTGAATACCGAGTCATACGTCGGGAGGATTATCTGATTATCGTCGGATTTGGTATAGACGAGTTCGTCGCCGTCGTCGATGTATTTCCAATAAACTGTCATTGGAAGACCGCGGAGAGCGCCGCCGTCGGGCTGCATCTCGACGCCGCTGTTATCGGCATCGCGGTTGACGGACATCCACGCATAGGTGGCGGCGCCCGCAAGGAGAACAAAAAGAAGCAGAAAGCAAACAAAGACGACGGTTTTCGTTTTATATAAAAACTTCATCTATTTACCTCCTGCTGTAATATTTTAAATACGAAACGTATTACGTTTCGGTCTCGTTGGCTCTGAAATGGATATCAACGGAAAGCATGCTCAAATCGAGAGTAGCCGTGTTGACATACGCCTGACCAGCGGATTTTTCGAGAGCGCCGTCGAAATAGAAACGCATTACGACCGTAATATAACTTTCGGTGTTAAGGGGGATGATGCTTCCCTCTTCGAGAAGCGTAACTTCGGATTTATCTTTAACGTTGGAAGTGCCTTTAAAGGTAAGGGTGTCGCCGTCTTTTAAATAGAAATCGACGGACGCGGACATAAGAGTACCGTCGGTGATCTCGACGGAATCTTTCTGTGCGCCGGAAATACAGCACACGAGGTCGGTATCGGTGAGCGCCTGTTTGTTCGAAGCGATATAGACTTCTTTTTCGATATAATATTTTGTGCCATCGTCGGAATTTTCGGCGGCGGCATAGGAAAGGTCGTTTCCGCCGTCTTTTTTATAGCCTGTGAAAATATCGACCTGGTCTTCGTTGGTAACGTATTTTAAATTGGTGGAAGTATACGCGGAATCGTGAGTGGCGGGAGCGAGTTTCGTAACGTCGGAGCCGCAGACGACAAGGCGTTCGAGATAATCGGGTTTTACGATATCGGTAACGTCGTCGGCGATTATAAGGTTCGGCGTGGCGTCGACCTGCATTTTCATACCGTCGGTATCGACGTCGCGGTTGGAAGAGAACCAAGCGTAAGAGATAGCCGAGCAGACGAGAACGCAGAAAGTCAGCGACAAAGTAGCTATACTGGATATTATTTTCTTTTTCGTGTCTTTATCCATTCGACATACCTCCTTTCGCAGTCGTAAAAAAGCGCAAAAAAGCCAATTACCAACTATCAAGAATGGTAACCGGCTGTCTCTTTCGGGACCCTTTGGCTTTGCGTCGCTACCTTACGATAGTTTTGCCTTTTTCATTTTTTTCGGGGATAGACACCCCGGACGAGCCGGGGTGTCTATCGAAAGACTTAAACTATAAGTTATAAATCTTTAAAGCTGCCTGTTAGGTCAGGATCAGTCTGCAGTGGAATCTTCAGCAGGAGCGTCTGCGGGAGAAACTCTGAATTCGAGGTCGATGGTAGCACCGTCGAGGTTTGCGATGTTGTTGGTGTAAACGGTGGAATCATTGCCGTCGTAGTAAACGTAAACGGTAACGGGGATAAGAGCTTCATCGGTAACGGAAGCAGCGAGAACAGTGGAGGAAGAAGCGGTCGCGGGAGAAAGTTCAGCTGCAGCGGAATCGGTAACAACGAGAGCTCTTACTGCTGCGAAGGTAGCAGCAGCTTCTTCGGAAGTTTCGTTGGAAGCGATGGTCGCAGAAACGGTAAGATTCTGCGCGGGGTTGGAACCTTCAGCCAAGGTGATGTACATGTTGTAAACAAGTACGTAATCGGTGAAGGCGGTAAGAACGTGAGCGTCCTTGGTGCTGGCAGAAGCGGAAGCAACGTCAGCTTCTTTGTAATACCAGTTGGAAACGTCAGCGGCATCGGAAGCGTTGGCTATGGTTTCGTGAGCAGACGGATAAACCTTGACGTCATCACCGGTGAGGGTGAATTCAACCTCGGTCTTGAGGTCAGCCTGAACGGTAGCGAGGTCGTTGTCGAGACCGATGATAAGGTCGACGTTATTGGATTTCGCAGTAACTTCGAGACCCGTAGCGGTAACCGTGGTGTTCATGGAGAACCATGCGTAGGTGGAGGTGCCGAGGAGTGTAGCTACGATGAGGAGCATACACAAAGCGGGGATAAGTTTTTTCATGGGGTTTTTCTCCTTTCGGAATTTTTGTTTTTTATTTTTGTTTTTTATATTCGCTTGCGCGTTTATAAACTTAATTAAACGTCGACCTCGGCGACTTTGGTAACTTTAAAGTTCATATCGACTTTAAACTCGCCGCCTATTATCGGGTCGATGCACTGGGGGTCGTTTCCCTCGAGCCAGATAACTACCGTGTATTTACACAGATCACCGGGGTAGAAATCGGTCTCGGTGGCTTTCATAACGGTATATTTATCGAAGAAGGGGGTCGTGTTCGGCTCGGGGACCGCCTGGCCGTTTTCGTCCACGCCGGCGGCGCGGGCGTAATCGACGACTTTGAAATCTTTGCCGTTTTTGCTCGTCATAAGCCTTATACGGCAGGCCTCTTCGATCCCGAGCGTCATATTCGCGATATTTATCGCGTATTCGAATTCTATCGGCTCGACGCCCGTATTTTTACAATAGAAGGTATAGCAGAGGTAGTTTTCGCCGCTGTCGGCGCCGTCGATAGCGCCCAGATCAAGGTCTTTTAAATATTTACCGTCGATATTCGTGATCTCCTCGGCGGCGCGGCATTCGAGAAGCGCGGTGGGTTTGCCGAAATCGGGTGTTTCGGAAAGAGCTAAGCCGTATTGGAGAGAATGGTATTTATTGACCGTAACGGTGAAGCTGCCGTAGCGGGTATACATAAGGGCAACGACGTAAACGAGGAGAAGCAGAGCCGCGATAACGGCAAGGACGCGAGGGATTATTCTTTGGTAAGTTCTGTATCTTTTTACCTCGTCGGCTTTCCTTCGAAGCATCGAAGTACCTTTGGCGGCAATAGCCATTATTCAGCCTCCTTTTGCGCGATCGCTTCTTCGAAGGCAAGAGGAGTTGTATCTTTCAGCATAAAGCCGACGCAGTCGAGGCGGCGCATAGCTTTTCGCTGTTCGTCGGTGCCTTCGGCGTAGACGGTGATATTCATGCTGTTTAGATAAGAGATGAACGAAGAAACGAGAGCGGGTTTATTTCGGCTTCCCGCCCATTCGGTAAAGGACGGGTCCAAGACGACGTGGTCGGGAGAGACGGTAAGCATTTTCGCAGTCGGGAAAGTCTCGCTTCCGCAGCCTCTTATCATCGTTTTAAAGCCGAGAAGTTTAGTATCGAGAAGCGCTTTTCTTGCGCTTTCGGTATCTTTATCAAAAACGCTTTCATCGAACTCGAGGCAGATACGCGTCGGGTCGAGTCGGGGGTTGGCTTTTTTTATTCCGGCGAGAAATTCGTAAAGGTCGATTTCCTCGACGACGGAAGAGGGACAATGCACGGCGAGAAAATCGATATTTCTTCCGGCTTTTTTGAATTTTTTGGCGGCGATGACGGCTTTTTTGAGTATGTTTTCAAAAAGGTCGATGCCGCAGCTCTTTTTATCGCTGACGCTTATATATTCTTTCTCGGCGAGCTCGCCCATGATTATCGAGCGGAGCGTCGCCGTCAGACGATAGGCGACGGGATTATCGGAATCGCATCTAATAAAAGGAATATAGTTTAAAACGAGGGGCTTTATGCCCGCTTCGACGGAAGCTTTGACGGTTTCGTTTTCGTATTCGATTACGGTATTTTCCGCCATATCGGAGAGGCTCCTCACTTTCGTCAGTTTAAAAAAAGCAGCAAGTCCAAACAGAGAAGAATTCTCCACTTGCAACTGGCTGCCCTTTATAGGCCCTTTAGCTTTGCGTCGCACCCTTCCGAGTGTTTTGCCAATATGTTTTTTAGGTTTCCATTTTCTTTTTATGAATTTTATCACACATTTTTGCAAAATGCAATAGGAAATTTGAAAAAAATTCAAAAAATTTTAACAAATCGCGGTCGGCTGTAAGAATTATTTATCGAGAACGGTTCTGGCGAAGTCCTCGAAGGTATAGCCGTCGCCTTTCTTTTCTTTTCCGAGCTTATTGAAAAAGCAGCTCGGTATCTCATTTGCGGTCAGGCACTTTAAAATACAGCGCGAGCAGCTTCCCGCGTTGTTCGACGGGTGGTTGGGGCATTTTTTGTCTTTGCAGGTGCAGAAATCGAAGTTTTGCATAAGTACGCTTCCCTTTTCGGTTTGGTATGAATATTTATATCACGGAGCCGGCGGAATTGCAAGAAAAATATGTTCCTTTTTTCATTTTTCGTTCTTCGTTTTTATCTCGCGTGCAAGCGCGTTTTGCAAAGTGCTGAATAAAAAGGCTCTTCAAAACGAAGAGCCTTTTTATTACAGGGCTTTGCCCTTATTTCATATTCTTCTCGGCGTTTTCGATCATCTTTTTGACCATCTGACCGCCGACGGAGCCTGCCTGTTTGGAGGTGAGGTCGCCGTTATAGCCGTCTTTGAGGTTGACGCCTACGTCGGAAGCCGCTTCCATCTTGAATTTATCAAGAGCGGTTCTGGCTTCGGGAACTGCGTGCTTCTTTGCCATTTTCTATTCTCCTTTTTAATTTTGCATCGAGGTTTTTCCTCGTGAATATTGTTTGCGGATATATGCAAAATATAAAAGGAAATTTTTGTTAAATCACCGTTCGGTTTCAAACAATCAGAATTCTTTGAAAACAAAAATCGAAAACGAGGGGATGCCTTGCGATTCGCGGTAATCGTCGCCGTTGAATCGGACGTTTATACGTTCGAGTCCAGCGTAAGCGCCGGTGAAATAGACTATTCCGTCTTTCTTTTGCTCCGGCGGGAAAGCGGAAACTCCTTCGCCTTTTATAACCTCCCAGCCCTTTAAAGCTTCTAACTTTTTGCAGTAGGCGACGAATTCATCCCACGTTACTCCGTCGATACGGATCGTAACTGCATCGTCTTTAACGGTATATTCGCAGACGAAGTTATGACCCTCGGGAGCGGGGATTTTCACGCCGTAGAAATTATTCGGCCATGGGATATCGTTTTTATCAGACTTCCCTGCCGACGAGATTTCGGCTTTGGAAACGGTTTCGGAAGACGGCTCGGGGTCGAAGCCCGATTCGGCGAACTCTTTAAGCGTTTCCAAAACGGAAGATATATCGGCGGTGAGATTCCCGAAGGAAGAAACCACCGTTTCGGGAATCTCGGCGTAATTTTCGGGGGAGATGATATCGGTCATTTCGGAATTTGTGATTTCGAAGCCCTCTTTTTCAGCTTCCTCTTCGGAGTCGAAAAGCGTCGCCTTAAGCGTAGTTTTGATTTTTTCCGTAGTTATCAACCCGCCGAGTATTTTTCCGTCGAAGACAAGATCGTTGAAAGAATCGCCGATATAGGTTATTTTATCTGCAACGGAAGTATCGGCGCAGTTGAACGTCAGCAGTCCCGTAACGGAAGATATCGGTGCGAAAGCGTTTTTTAAGAAATTCATATAGAGCGTGAGATGGTTCTTATCACCGAGCACTATGCCCGCGCCCTCGCTTCCGACGCAGACGAGAGTATCGACGGAGTTTATCAGAGCGAGAGAAGCGTCTTTGAGCGTAGTGATACCGGTAGAGCCGATGCCCGCGACGCAAAGCTCGACTTTGCAGGTGATATGGATGGCGGTGGCGATATCAGCCATATCGTCCCACATATCCGCCTCGTTTTCATACTCGTTCGCCATTATGTTCTGCGCCGCTTCGAGCTTTTTCATAGCGGTTTTGCAATCCGTTCCGAGATATTGCGCGAGACCGCGGAGCTGTTTTCCCGTCGGGTAGCTGTCGTATGCTTTCGTTATTTCTTCAGCCCAGTCGACGGCGCGCTTCGTACTTTCGGCGGCGGAGGCTTTGAGCGAGAAAACGCCGTAGGGAGAGCCGTTTATTACGGACGCGGACGAGGTTTCGTTTTCGGCGCCGCAGACCTCGGCAAGCGCGTCGGCGGCTTCGGAAAGTTTTTCGAATCTGGATATGGTCGAAGACAGAAAAGTAGCTGCTTCGGATTTATCGCCGCTTCTTTCGCCGATGCTGTCAACCGCAAGGCGCAGAGAAATATATTCGCGCAGGATTTCCGTAGCGGAAGCTTCGAGCTTCGCGGCGGAGTCGCTTCGGGTTATGACCGCGGTGGCTTCTTCATCGCCGAAGATATCGAAGCAGCCCGAGAGAACGGGAATAAGAATCAGCAAAGTTAAAAGAATACAGAGCGTTTTCGTTATTTTCATTATTTTTCTCCTTTTTGATTTAAGAGTATAATGATAGCGGAAGCGTTTTTCATTCGTTTTTATGCGTTTTTATGCGTTTTTATTCTTTATTATTCTTTTATTATTACGGATAGAAAATCTGGCCGATCATGGCGCCTTTGGAGGTATCCCATTTGACGCCTTTTTTACCGTGGATCTTAACGTCCTCGATAAGCAGGTCGCGAAGCAGTATGCCCGTTTCGTGTTCCTCGATGACGTCTTTTTTATATGGGGCGAAATAGGTGCTCGTATAAACGTAGTCGATTATCGCGAGGGTATAGTAGTTATTACTGCCTTTTAAGCGGGAAATATCGGGAGCGGCACCTTGACCGAAGACGTAGTAGTCGCCCTCGTCTTTATAAAAATCGTAGAGCGCACTTCCTTTTATTTTCACGAAATAGACGGCGTCGTCGAAGGGGATGACCTCGTAGAGATGCGCTTCGGTTATTTTCGTACCGACGTCGATACCGCCCGGGCCGCGAAGGCAGCCGGTATTGAAGCAGGAATAGGAAGCGTTGAACGCTTTGAGCATTATTTTCGAGAGATAATTATTATAGTAGTTTTTGCTGTAAACGCTGACGGCGGAGACGGCGAGGGTCGGAAGGTGCTCGCCTATCTTTTCGACGTATTCGTCGATAACGGCTTCGACGTTTTTATCGTAGTCTTTTCCGAAGGAGCTTATCATACGGAAGCCGTACTCGGAGACGACGACTTTTTTATTTTCGTATTCGACTTTTATATAGCAGAGCGCGTCGTTATAGCCGCCCGCCTGAACGACGGCGACGGGAGAGGCGCCCGGGCGGGAGATGAGCCCGCGCTGGGAAGTATGGGTGTGTCCGTTGAAGATGAGGTCGACGAGGTAGGAACCGTCGTCGCCTTGCAGTTCGGCGATTTTTTGGTTGGCGTCGTACCGGTCGATGCCGGAGGCGTTGCCGAAATGGATATTGACCGAGACTATCTCGGCGCCCTTTTCGCGCAAAGCAAGAGCCGTTTCACGCACGGAGTAGACGACTTCGTCGAAATCGTAATCGGCGACTTCGGATTGGAGAATCGAATTTTCGCAGGGGCCGATGACCGAGACAAGCCCTATTTTAACGCCCATTTTCTCGATGAGCAGAGAGTTTAAAAGGTTATCGGAGGAAGAAACGTCGGAGAGAAGATTCTTTTTGGATTTTTTTATTATATTGGAGTTGACGAGCGGAAAGTTCGCTTCGCCGTTGGAGGTGTCGCCGTCCCAATAAGCTAAAACGGTATCTATTCCCCAGTCGAATTCGTGGTTGCCGATGCCCATTCCGTCGAAATGCATCTCGTTCATCGCCATAACGACGGCTTCGCCTTTTGACATATTCGAAACGGCGGTGCCCTGGAACATATCGCCGTTGGCGAAGAGGACTACGTCGTCCCACGTGTTCGTTTCGGGGTCGTTATCACCGAAGAAGGAAGAAAAGGTGCTGACGCCGTAGGCGGTGTTGGAAAGGCCGCATTCGCCGTCTTCGTCCTGTTCGATATAGCCATGGGTATCGTTAAGCGACACGAAGGTAAGGACGGTTTTTTCGGAAGAAGCGGACGAGGATTCGGAAACGTCATCGGACGGAGAAGAAGACGACGAAGAAGACGAGTGGTCGTCTTCGGAAACGTCGGGGTCCTCGGAGCGGTATTCAAAAGATTCGTCGGAAGGCTCGGAAAAATCGGTCGGCGAATTTTCGGAAACGGAAGAAGACTCGGGCAACGAGGTGTCAGCGGAGTTTATTGCCGATTCGGTCGACGTTTCGTTTATTTTATCGCAGGCGGAGGCGAGAAGAAGAGTAAGAGCTAAGAGTAAATATAAAAGTCTGAATTTTCTCATGGCAGATTTCCTTAATATTATCTGCTTGATTATATCACGGTGAAAAGAATTTTGCAAGGTTTATCGGGTCGAATTTCAGCGAAACGGAGAAGGTTTTTCGATTGACATATATTTATATATATGGTATACTGTATTACTAAAATATTGAAAGTGGTAATGAAAATGAGAAGATACAGGCTTAAAGTCGGGCTTGACGTTGACGACACGCTTTACGTTTGCAACGAATACGCGCTTTCGCTTCTTAAAAAGAAATACGGGGATATTCCCGAGCTTGACGTGAACGGCATAAGGTCGTGGGGCAAGCAGGGGAACGTTTCGGACGAAAGACTTAAGATGTTCGAAGATCCCGAATTCGTAAGCAGCCAGCCGATCTGCGCGGGCGCGCAGAGGTTCGTAAGAGAGCTTTGCAAGATAGCCGACGTGTTTTTCGTTACCGCGGTGCCGCCTTCCTGCATGTCGGCGAGAGCGGAAAGATTACGCAAGGATTTTCCCGAGGTCCCGACGGGAAACCTTATTTTCGGCACGCGAAAAGACATTATAAGACTTGACATTTTACTTGACGACGCGGCGCACAACATATCCAATTCGCAGGCGAGCTATCCCGTTTTGATGAGAAAGCCGTGGAACATTCATCTTTCGGGGCTTTTGTCGGTAAACACCTACGACGATTTTCTGCACCTTGTAAAGACTATCAGAAACTCGTTTATCGAAAAGGTTCCGGATCTTTCGAAGGGCGGCGTGGTATGCTTGGTCGGCCCTTCCGGCACGGGAAAAACGCAAATCGCGAGCGAGCTTATTAAAGACAAAAGATACAAAAAGCCGCTTACCACCACGACGAGAAAGCGCAAAGATCACGAGGACGAAAACGCTTATATTTTCGTAAGCGAGGAGGAATTCATCAAGAAGCGCGACGCGGGGGAATTTATCGAGACGACGGTTTACAGCAAATATTATTTCGGAACGTCGGATTCGCAGATAAGCCCTATCGTCGAAAACGGCGGTGTGGCGGTAATTCCGATAGATATCTGCGGCGCTTTGACTATCAAAAACCTATATAAGAGCAGGGCTTTACTCGTATTCACCGAAAGGTCGAAAGAGGCAATTTTGCTTGACATTATCAACAGAAGCACCGACGACGAGGACAAGATAAGGCGCATTATGTCGATAGATTTCGAGAACAGAAACGCGGAGCTTTGCGATATCGCGGTGAACTTTGACAGAAGCGCGGAGAGCTGCGCGAACTATATAAAAATGCACGTTGAAGGCAAAGGATAACGGAGGAGAAAGATGTTTGAACAGATAATCGACGCCATAAAACGGCACGACACCGTTATCATCCACAGGCATAATAACCCCGACGGCGACGCGATGGGCAGCCAGATAGGGTTAAAACATATTATCAAAGACAGTTTTAAAGGCAAAACGGTTTATTGTGTCGGCGACGCGGCGAAGAGATTTTCGTTTATGGAAGATTCAATTATGGACGAGATTCCCGACGAAGCGTTTGAGGGCGCGCTTTCGATAATATTGGATTGCGGCGCGAGAAACCTCGTAAGCGACGCAAGATTCACGCTTGCCGCGGAGACGGCGCGGATAGACCACCACATTTACGCCGAGACGTTCACCGACGAAGAAGTCGTCGACACGAGCTTTGAAAGCTGCTGCGGGATGATAACATCATTCGCGATGGAGCAGAGCCTTATTATATCCGATCTGGCGGCGCAGTCGCTTTATACGGGCATGGTAACCGATTCGGGAAGATTCAGATACGATTCGACGAATCCGAGGACTTTTCGGCTCGCGGCTTATCTTTGTGAAAGAAATTTCAAAAAGACCGACGTTTATAAAGAGCTTTATATAGACGAGCTCTTTAACGTTCAGCTTCGGGCAAGCTTTATTTCGAGAATTGTCAAGACCGAGACGAACGTCGCTTATATTTACACGACGAAAGCGCAGCTTGACGAATGTAAAGCGGACGTTTTCACGGCTTCGCGCGGGATGGTCAACGTTATGTCGGACATCCGCGGGATAGATATATGGGCAAACTTCACCGAAAACGGCGAAAACGTTTTCTGTGAGATACGCTCGAGCAAATACAACATCAACAAAGTCGCGGTGAAATACGGCGGCGGCGGGCACGAAAAAGCGAGCGGCGCGACGCTTAAGGACAGAGCCGAGGCGATGGCACTTTTAGAAGACCTTAAAGGACTTATCGGAGAAGACGATGAACGAGCAGATTAAAAAAGAAATTTTTGACGAGATAAAAGATTACGACAAAATCATTATTACGAGGCATCTTCGCCCCGACGGAGACGCCGTCGGGAGTTCGCAGGGGCTTAGGAAGGTGCTTAAAGACACGTTCCCGAAGAAGAAGATCTATCTTATAAACGAGGATTATTCGGATTATCTCTCTTTCTTTCCCGAGGAAGACGCGGCGAAGGCGGAAAGCTTTTATTACGACGCTTTGATGATCGTTCTGGACACGGGGACGGAATCGAGGATCTCGAACAGAAAATACTCTTTCGCGGACAAGATAATCAAGATAGACCATCATATATGCGAAGCGCCTTACGGCGACTTATGCTGGATAGACGAAGAACGCGCATCGGTATCGGAGATGGTGGCGGAGTTCTGCTTGGAAAACGAAAATTTGAAGATGAGCAAGGAAGCGGCGGAATATTTCTACTGCGGCATCGTTACCGACACGGGAAGATTCCACTACGTTGACGACGGGACGAGTTTACGCGTCGCCTCTTCCCTTCTCGATTACAGATTCGACGTCGAAAAGCTTTATGCGCGGCTTTATCTCGAGGAATACAGCGAGATTCTTTTCCGCGGGGATATGTACAGCCAGATTCAGACGACGGAAAACGGTGTGGCTTATCTTTATATCACCGACGCGATACAGAAGAAATACAGCCTTACGCGCGAGCAGGCGAGCGACACGGTATCTTTGATGGAAAAGATAAAGGGCTCGATTATCTGGATGGCTTTCATCGACAACGGCGACGGAAGCATAAGGGTAAGGCTTCGCTCGAGGTTCGTTCCCGTTCAGCCGCTTGCATCGAGATATCACGGCGGCGGGCACGAAAAAGCGAGCGGCGCGACGGTATATTCGAAGCAGGAAATGGATCTGCTTATCGCGGAAGCGGACGTTATTATCAAAGATTACAAGGAAAACAACGAGGGCTGGCTATGAGGATACTTATAACCAACGACGACGGAATAGAAGCCGAGGGCATAAGAATTTTAGTCGAATGGGCGAAGACAGTCGGAGAAGTTACGGTCGTGGCGCCGAAATTCGAGCAGAGCGCGAAAAGCCACGCGATAAACATTCACACGCCTTTTGAAGTTACGAAAAGAGATATTTTCGGCGAGGACGTCGAGGCATACGCCGTGGATTCGACGCCGGCGGACTGCGTGAGAATGGCGGTTTGCGGATTTAACAAGGAATTCGACGTTATTTTCTCGGGCATAAACAAAGGCGTGAACATGGGCGACGACATTCTTTATTCGGCGACCTGCGGAGCGCTTTTCGAGGCGGGTTTTCTCGGGATAAACGGCATCGCGTTCTCGACATTCTGGCAGAGCTTTGAATGTGCGAAAGCGAAGCTCGGAGAGACTTTTGAGTTCATTATGAAAAACAAGCTTTTCGATTACAACAAAATTTACAACGTCAACTTCCCCGCTTCCTCCAAGGGCATCCGCATAACAAAGCAGGGCGACCACTATTATCAGGACAGATATATAGACCTCGGCGACGGAACTTATCAGGCGAAGGGCTATTGCGTCCACGACAACAAGCACTTAGACTACGTCGACACCGACGCGACGACGGACGGGTATATCTCGATAACTCCCATGACAGTCAAGCGCACGAACTACGAGGCGTTTGAAAAATTGAAGGGGTTAAACGGATAGTATGAACTGCTTTTTTCGAGAAAAAAGCAGCAAAAAAGCCGTTCCTTTTCGTGAAAAGGAACCGAAAAGCTTTTAAAGCCGCGAAAGTAAACTTTCGCGGTGAAACATTATTGAATACGGTCAGTCATTTTGCGATATCAGACGGCAGCTTTATAAAGCACATAGATTCTTATGTTTTTGTGTTCAAAAGAAAAAGCAAAAGGGTACGGTGATAGCATGAGTTCCGAAGAAAAAACGATACTTCATATATTGCGGTGGATTTTGTTTCCTGCCGACATGAAAAAAGCTGAAGATATCAGCAAAACGGAAATAGAGCAGGTCAATTGGCAGCACGTCTTTGATTTCTTTGAAAAACACGCTATTACGCCGATTGCCTCAGACGTTATTGCCCGAATTCCCGAAGAGTATGCAGAGGTAAAACAAATTTGGAAAGACGCGATATGCTCCAACGTATTCGCTTATTCGCGCCTTGTGAAACAGCAGGAGCGGGTAATCTCCGCGCTTCGTGGCGATCACGTTCCGGCAGTTGTCGTAAAGGGTACGTCTGCCGCGAAATATTATCCGAGCCCACAGCTCAGATCTATGGGAGACGTTGATCTGCTTGTGAAACCCGAAGATTACGACCATGCGGTCGAAAGCCTTATAGGTATAGGCGCAAGAGAGAGCACGGTTGAATTAGAAGCGGAAAAAGGCAGGCACAGAAGTTTTCATTATCTGTGTATATCGTTAGAGCTTCATCATTTCTTTTCATTATCGGTACATCGCGAGCAGGCGGAAGCTTTAGACAGATTGCTTTTTGACGCGATATCCGAAGAAAGTTCCATTCTTCCCGACGACGAAAACGGGCTTGTTTTGCTGTCGCATATCAGTCAGCATTTGGAAAACGGTTTGGGGCTCAGGCAAATCGTCGACTGGATGATGTTCGTTCGTTCTCGCCTTGACGATAATAAGTGGTATTCGTCTTTTATGAAAAAAGCGGAGATAACGGGGTTTAAAACTCTCGCAGAGATCACGACGAAAATGTGTCAAAAGCATTTGGGGCTTTCGGAAGAAAATATCACATGGTGTAAGGACGCGGATGAAGAAGTATGCGATGCTTTGATGGAATATGTGATAGAATGCGGAAATTTCGGTAAGAGCAGAGAATTGTTCAAATCTCAGGGAACCAGCAAGATGCCGTCGATAAAACATCCAATCCGGCTATTCAAATACGTTCAGTCCCACGGTGAAAGGGGATGGAAAGCTTTAAAAAAGCACCCTTGGCTACGTCCTTTTGCATGGATTCGTCAAACCTTCCGCTATATCAAGCTTTCGATTCAAAACAGGATAAGTCCCAAGAAACTAAAAGATATCTATAACGAGGGGCAGAAACGCAATGAGATGTTTGAGGCGTTGGGAATAAAATAAGACTAATGTCGCTTAACGAACAGAACAACGGTTTGATTTTCAGAAAGCGACAAAAAACGCTTTTTGAAAAAAGCTTGGCAAAAACTTTTTAAGCCGCGAAAGTAAACTTTCGCGGTTTTTTTAATATGATGAATTATACTATCAAGTGCAACAGTAAAAAATAAAAAAGAAGTTCATACGAATCCGTGGTATAATGATAATAACGACAAAACCAAAAACCAG
>JAZUJV010000329.1:0-11377 GCA_045642945.1 Eubacteriales bacterium
CAGCTGCCTCAATAAATGAAAAATGAAGAATAAAAATCAAGGAATGTTTTCGCAAAAAGACATTAAAAATAAAGGTGCGGTTTTGAGCACCTTTGTTTTTTTGGAAATTCGCGGATATATGTAACCGTTTGAAGATTTGAAAGGTATTATATACAGAACGAAAAAAGAAAGGAGAAGAAACATGAAAAAAGCGATCATCACGTCTGTTGTCCTTATCGTCGCGGCGGCGCTTCTCGCTTCCTGCGCGGGCGGATACGATTTCAAAAAAAGCGGCGTCGCGTCGGTAAAAGGCACTTCGCAGATGGAGGAAAGCGTAAAAACCGTCGAGCTTACGGGCAAAAAAGCGGATTTACTTATCAAAAGGCTAAGCAAATTGAAGCTGCGGGAAACCGGCGCCGAAAACGAGCTTAAGGGCTGGGAATACTACTTTCTGATAACCTATTCCGACGGCACGGAGACCGCCGTAACGCTGTCGTCAAAGCAAGCCGTCGTCGACGGCTTCGTCTGTGAAACCGACAAATATTCCCCCTCCGATTTCGAAGAATTTTTCAAATAAACCAAAAAAGGTGCATCGTAAAATGCACCTTTCTCTTTATCTTTTTTTCGCGAAAGTTTACTTTCGCGCTTTAAAAGCTTTTTGGCACACGTTTTTCAAGAAAAAGGTCTGAAGTTTTGCCGAGCTTTTTTCAAAAAGCAGGGCGTTTACAGCGGTTTGCCGTCTTTGTCGCGTCTGATCTTGTTGGACGTGGTTTTGACGAAGGGGGTCTCGCGGACGACGATCTTCGTTATCTGTTTATAAGCGGGTAAGCTCGAAAGCGAGTTCATGATATCGGTTTTGAGCCTCGATTTAAGCTGTTCTCTGTCGGTGTTTTTCATAACGGCGGGGTCGACGAGGACCTCGGCGCAGAGGGCTACCTCGACGCCCTGTTCGTCGCGGGCGCCGTAGACGATGCTTTCGAGAACGTAGGGAACGCGTCCGATATAGCTTTCGAGCTCCTCGGGATAGATGTTTTTGCCGTTGCCGAGGATGATTATATTTTTCTTTCTGCCGGTGATAAGAAGTCTGTCGAGCTCGTCGAACTTGCCGTAGTCGCCGGTTTTGAACCAGCCGTCTTCGGTGAAAACTTCTTTCGTCGCCTCGGGGTTTTTGTAATATCCCTTCATGACGACGTCGCCTTTAACAAGGACTTCGCCTTCGCCGTCTTCGTTGGGGTTGTCGATCTTTACTTCGGTGCAGGGGAGGACGTGGCCGACGGTGGAAGGGTCGCAGTCGTTGTCGGCGTTGACCGAAACGAGCGGCGAACATTCGGTTATGCCGTAGCCGTTGCAGAGCGTTATGCCGATATCCTCGAAGAACTGGCCGATCTCGGGGCGCAAGGGCGCGCCGCCGCAGACGATTTTTTCGAGCCTGCCGCCGAGCGCTTCGTGTATGTCGGCGAAGAGCTTTCTTCTGACGTCGATGCCGCTTTTTAAGAGAGTGCGGGAGAGCTTTATGCCTCTTTCGACGGTCTTTCTCTTGCCTTTTTCGTCGATGTTCGCCCAGATGCGGCGGTAGATGACTTCGACGAACGCGGGCACGAGATACATATAGCTCGGTTTGTAGAAGGTCATGTTTTTAAGAACTCTCTTTAAGCTTTCGTTGATGCAGAGAGTCATATTGAAATGGATCGCGGGGAATAAACCGGCGACCGATTCGTAACAATGGTGGTAGGGAAGGACGGAAAGCCCGACGTCTTTGTATTTGAGCGTCGAGGTTACCATGCTCCAATAAGGAACGGCGAGCATGCTCTTTTCGGTGAGCATAACGCCCTTCGCGAGCCCCGTGGTGCCGGAGGTGTAGACGAGCATTTTTAAATCGTTCGGGTCGGAGGACATCTTCGTATATCCTCTTTCGCCCGCTTCGTAAAGCTCTTTGCCCTTCGCCATAAGCTTGTTGAAGGATAAAAATTCGCCTTCGTCCTCATCCCTGTCGAAACAGATGAAATATTTTACGTTGGGAATTTTATCTCTTATGCGCATAAAAAGCTTTTCGCGCTTCGCGTCGCAGAATATCGCCTCGTCGTCGCCGTCGCAAACGATATTCGCCATATCGTCGTCGGGGAGGTCTTTATCGAGCGAGCAGAAAACGCCCGAGCTTTTTAAAACAGTGAAATAAGCGCAAATCCAGTTGTAGCTGTTTTCGCCCGTGCAGCCGACGTGTCTGTCGGCGACGCCGAGTGAATAAAGCCCCGTGCCGAGCCATACGGTCTGGTCGGAAAATTCTTTATAGGTTACTTCGAGTATCGAGCCGTCGGGACGGCGGTATTTATACGCGACTATGTCGGGACCTTCGACGACAGCCTGAGCGATAAGGTCTTTTATGCTGCCGATAGGCGCGACTTTGTAAAATACTCTTTTGGGTTTTGCCATAGTGAAAATGTCTCCTTTCTGTCATTTTGCCCTTTTGCGCGCTTAAAAATTCGCAAAAAGCAAAACGATCGGCGGTTCAGCGGTAAAGGCGGTATTTTTTTCCGTTGGGAAGCGTGATGAAGCCTTCGGTCTCGCCGACGACCGGAACCAAAAAGTCTTTTTCCGCGGCGACGCGAAGATTGCTTCTCGCGCTGCCGTCGATTATTCTTCCGATATCCGAGCATATCGCGCTTGCCGTCGGTAACGCGCCCGCGCCCTGCCCGTAGAATACAGTCTCGCCGACGGCGCTTCCGGTAACGCTCACGGCGTTGAAAGCCTCGTTGACGGCGCAGAAGAGCGAATCTTTGCCGACGAGATGCGGCGCGACGAGTATTCTTGCTTTATCACCGGATTTTTCGGCAACGGCAAGCAGCTTTATGCTGCAGCCGAGCGATCCGGCGTATTTTATATCTTCGGTGGTAACGTTTTCGATGCCCTCCACGCAGGGGATGTCGAGATAGCTTATATATTTTCCGAACGCGATGCCCGCGAGGATGGAAATTTTTCTTGCCGTGTCGAGCCCCGCCAGATCGGCGTGGGGGTCCGCCTCGGCGTATCCGAGCGCCTGCGCCGAGAGAAGTGCTTCGGAAAGCGATTTGTCTTCGGAAAGCATGTGGGTAAGGATATAGTTCGTGGTGCCGTTCAAAATTCCGGCGATACGCGTTATTTCGTCAGCCGCGAAGCAGGTTTTTAAAGGAGCGATTATCGGGATCCCGCCGCCGACGGAAGCTTCGTAAAGATAGCAAACGCCGTGTTCCTTCGCCGCCTTTTCAAGCTCTTCGCCGCGGGCGTCGACGACCGCTTTGTTGGAGGTAACGACGTGCTTTCCGGCGCAGATCGCCGCCATCGAGCATTTATAGGCGAAATCGACCCCGCCGAGAGTTTCGACGACTACCGAAACCTCCTCGTCGCCGACTATCATATCGAGATCGCGCGTAACCCTGTCCTCGAGCGGATGACCGGGGAAAGAGCGAAGGTCGAGAATATGTTTTATATTGACGTCGCACATGGGGGAGCTTTTGCATTTCGAGATCGCCTCGTAAACGCCTCCGCCCACCGTGCCGAAGCCGAGTATCGCTATGTTTGTCATTTAAATCACGCTCCGAACCATATATATCGACATTCTATCATATTCAAAAGAGTTTTTCAATACCTTTAAGCTATAAAATAACCCCTAAATACTGCTCGAATATGCTTGATTTTTATACAAAACTGGTGTAAAATACGATTTGGTATATTATCATTATGTATGCGGCGGTAAAAACTTGAAGAATATTTCAGTCGACAGGATACCGAACACGGTATCGTTATATTTTGCTTCCGAAGGCGTCGATACCTCCGAAGCTCTCGTCTCGATCCGAAGCGATCTTCGGGCGGACGGAAGCCGCGGAGACGCTTTCGTTTTGCTTTTTAAAGAATACTTCGTCGTCGCCGAGGGCATTTTAAGGTTTACTTCCGCGGGCAGGAACGGCGACGGAAAACCCATAAGAAACGAAGAATTCGTCGTTTCGCGTTTTGAAAAGATAAAGCTTTCGGATATCGAGATACCCCAAGCGGAACAGCTTATCTCCACGGGGCGCGTCGTCGCGCTCGAGGACGGGAAGGATAAATTCCTGTTCAATTTCTCCTCCGCCTATAAACACAGCGTCGCGGTATTCTGCCGCGCCGTCGAGGATTTAAAGAAAAACGGCGAGCTCAAAGAGGAAGAATATATCGACGAGGAATACGAAAAGCACGTCTGCCCGAAATGCGGCAGGCGGTATCCCGACGAGGAATTAAAGGTCTGTCCGAACTGTATGGACAAGGTCAGGCTCGTAAAAAGACTTTCGACGCTTTTCTTTAAATATAAAGGCTCGATAGCGATGATAACCCTCGCGTTCGCGCTCATCGCGTCGCTCGGCGTCGTTTCGCCGTATATCTCGAACGAGGTTTTATACGACCAAGTATTGAACAATCCCGAGTCGATAGCCACCGACGTTTTGAGAATAGTCGGGCTTATGATAGGGATAAGACTTATCACGCTTTGCGTCAATCTGCTCTCGGGCGCGATAAGCGCTTCCGTCGCGGCGAACATCACCTACGACCTAAAAAAGACTATTTTCAACACCATAAGCGACCTTTCGCTCGGGTTTTTCACGAACAGACAGACGGGCGGACTTATGACGCAGGTCAACAGCGACAGCTTAACGCTTTATTGGTTCTTCTGCGACGGGTTCCCGTATTTCGTGCTGAATATCGTTCAGCTCGTCGTTATCATGATAGTCATGTTCGTCGAGAACGCGACGCTCGCGCTCTATACGCTCGTTACCGTTCCGATATTCTTCGTCGCGTTCAAATATCTTTTCAACGCGTTCGATAAATTACACGCCAAGAACTACTCGAAGAGCCGTTCGTTCTCTTCGCTCGTTTCCGACGTACTTAACGGTATGCGCGTCGTAAAATCCTTCTCCCGCGAGGACGAGGAATTAAAGCGCTTCGACCACCGCTCGCAAGCCGTCGCGGGCTCGCGCGCGGATATTCAGACCTTCGCCGCGAAGGTTTTTCCGTATCTTTACTATCTGTTACGCATCGGCTCTTATGTCGTTTGGGGCGTCGGCGGATGGCAGGTCATGAACGCCACGGGCGATATGAGCTACGGCAGACTTATGGCGTTTATCGCATATTTCGGGCTTATCTACGGGCCTATCGAGCAGCTCGCCGACGTTTCGAACTGGTGGAGCGAGACGATAAACGCGATTTCGCGTCTTTTCGAGATAAAGGACGCGCAGCCCGAGGTACGCGAAGCGGCTTCGCCTATTATCCCCGAAAAGAACGAAGGCGCGGTCGAATTTAAAAACGTTTCGTTCTCCTACGTCGAAAACCGAAAGGTCATCGACGACGTAAGCTTCTCGATACCCGCAGGGCAGACGCTCGGCATAGTCGGGCAGACCGGCGCGGGCAAAAGCACGCTCGCCAACCTTCTGACACGGCTTTACGACGTAAAAGAGGGCGGGGTGTTCATCGACGGAGTGAACATAAAAGATTTACCGTTCGATTATCTTCATAACAATATCGCGATAGTCTCGCAGGAAACCTATCTTTTCCGCGGAACGATACTCGAAAACATCCGTTACGCCTGCCCCGACGCTACGCGTGATGAGGTCATCGCCGCCGCGAAAGCCGCCTCGGCGCACGATTTTATCGTAAAATACCCCGACGGCTACGAAACGCGCATAGGCTTGGGCGAAAAGGACCTTTCGGGCGGTGAAAAACAAAGGATCTCGATAGCGAGGGCGCTGTTACGCGATCCGAAGATACTTATTCTCGATGAAGCGACGGCGGCCATGGACACCCAGACCGAGAGGAATATCCAATCGGCGCTCGACAAGCTGACCGAGAACCGGACCACCGTCATCATAGCGCACAGACTTTCGACGCTTCGCAACGCCGACAAGCTTATTGCCATCGAAAACGGCAAGGTCGCCGAAAGCGGCACCGCCGCCGAGCTGATGAAGCAGAAGGGCGTTTATTATAAACTCTATAAGCTTCAGGCGGAAGCTTTGAAGACCGTCGGGATAGGAGAGTGATTTAATATGAAAGAAAGCTTTCTCGATCTGGCTGAGATGATATATCTCACCTCCGAAAATTCAAGATTTTACCGTACCGAAAACGGTTTTCCCGCGCTCGAAGCCGTTATCCCGCCGATAAACGACGACTTGGAAGCGGGCGGAGACAAAACTCCCGTCAAACAGGACCTCGGAAGAATATATTTCCACCGCTGTTTTCCGTTCGAAACGCCCGACGAATATATCTCGGTTTTGAACAAGGACGGCAGAGAATACGCGATGATCCGCGACTTAAAACAGCTTCCCGCCGAGGCGGTCGAGATAATCAACGCCGAGCTGGAAAGAAAATATCTCTGCCCGACTATAAAAGTCATAAAATCGCTTAAAGAAAAACTCGGTTATTCCTATTGGGTGGTCGAGACGGACGTCGGCGAGATGTCCTTTTCGATGCACGATACCTACCGTAATATCGCCAAGGTCGGCGGTAATATGCTCGTCATGACCGACGTCGACGGCAACCGCTTTATTATAAACGACTACGCCGAGCTTGACAGAAAGAGTTATAAAAAGATAGAGCTTTATCTGTAATGAAACTGAAAAGAATCGTCAAAAAGCTCCTTCGGATAAAGGAAAAATCCAAAACCCCGCGCCTCGACGCGTGGAAAAAGGATTTAAAAGCCGAAGCGGGCGATGAAAAAGTTTATATCTTCGATTACGGCCTTGATTTCAAAAACAACAAGGTCTTCGGCGGCTGCGCCCTTATCGGCGGAGAGTTACGCTTTTTCGAGGAAGACAAGGGCGAAATAAAAAAATATATTTTAAAAGACCTCGGCGAGATAAAGCTCGTTCAGAACTGGGGCTGCGTTTCGCTCGAAAGCTCGATAGACGAGAAAGATATCGAGCTTTGCCGCTCGGATATGCGTGCGATACAGTTCTTCCGCGGCGCCGCGAAGAAGCTCGAAAACACGCGAAAAGGCGAGGACGCGCCCGACCCCGTGATACCGAGATGTCCGAAATGCGGGAAACCCTATGAGCGCGGCAGAACGACCTGTTCGAAATGCGTCGGGAAAGGAAAGCTTTTCAAACACCTTCTCCCCTATTTAAAGCCGCACGTGGGAAGACTGACGCTTGCGGGCTTATGTCTTATGGCGGTTTCGGGGATATCGCTCGTCGTCCCGATAATGAACAAGCATCTTATCAACGACTATATCAACAAAAACCCCGCGCCGCCGCCCGACGAAAGAACGGGATTTATACTGCTCGTCGTCGGAATGGCGGTCATCGGAATAGTTTCCGCCGCGTTCACGATGGGAAGAAGACTGCTCGTCTCGAAATCGTCGAAGCAGATCCTCGTCCATATCCGCGAGGACGTTTATAAAAAAATTCAGGAGCTTTCGCTTTCGGGGCTCAACCGCCGCAGCGCGGGCGACCTGATACAGCGAGTTACCAACGACACCGACACGATCCGCGAGTTTATCACGTGGATTGTTCCGAACCTTTTACAGCAGGCGCTGACGCTTATAGTCATCGCCGTGATGCTGTTCGTTCTCAACTGGCGGCTGACGCTTCTCGTCCTGCTCCCGATACCGCTTCTCGTCATATTATTCCGCTCGCTTCGTAAGTTTACGCATAAAATGTACCACCGTCAATGGCAGGCGGAAAGCGACGCGGGAACGCTGATGCACGACGTATTTTCGGGCATCCGCGTCGTAAAGACCTACGGCACCGAGAAAAAAGAGGAAGCCCGCTTCGACGCCGCGGCGAAAAGAATAGCGAAAATAAGCAAAAAGAACGAGCTGACGTGGAATATGACGATGCCGTTCGCCCACGTGCTCTTGAATATCGGCGAATACGCCGCTATATTCTTCCTCGGATGCGAGATAGTCGGCGATTCGTCGTTCATCACCTCGGGTATGGCGAACCTTCAGCTCGGCGATATGATGCAGTTCGTTTCGTATATCGGAATAATGTATCAGCCGATACAGTTCATGGCGAACGTGCCGCGCCAGCTTTCGCGCGCGGTTACCTCGCTTTCGAAGATAGCCGAATTGCTTGACGAAAACGTCGAAATGGCGGCGGGCGGCGAGGAGCTTAAAGATTGCGAGGGCAACCTCGAATTCAGGAACGTCTCGTTCGGATATGAAGACGCCGAATACGTGCTTAAAAACATTGACTTAAAGATAGGCAAAGGCGAAATGGTCGGCTTCGTCGGCAGAAGCGGCGTCGGCAAGACTACCGCCGCGAACCTCGCTTTGCGCCTTTACGACGTGTCGGAAGGAAAAATCACCGTCGACGGAAAGGATATCCGCGACGTCAACCAGCACGATTACCGCTCGCTTTGCGGCGTGGTATTGCAGGAGACCTTCTTATTCAACGGCACGATTTACAGCAACATCGCCTACGCGAAATCCGGCGCGACGAGGGAAGAAGTCATCCGCGCCGCGAAGCTTGCGAACGCTCACGAGTTTATTATGAAGCAGCCCGACGGATATAATACCTACGTCGGCGACAAGGGAAGCACTCTTTCCGGCGGCGAGCGGCAGAGAATTGCCATCGCCCGCGCTATTTTGCGCGATCCGCGTATCCTTATTCTCGACGAGGCGACGAGCTCGCTCGATACCGAGACCGAAAAACAGATTCAGGACGCGATATCGCGTCTTTCGGGCGGCAGAACGACGATAGCGATAGCCCACAGACTGTCGACTTTACGCAACGCCACGAAGATAGCCGTTTTCGAAAAGGGTAAAATCGAAGAGCTCGGCACACACGACGAGCTTATGCGCGAGCAGGGAAGGTATTACCGTCTCGTTATGGCGCAAAGACAGGTCAACAAGATGAACAAAGGCGAAGAAAAAGCCGCTGACAAAGTTTAAAAAAACAGATATACAGGAGAATTTTCAATGAAAAACACCGAAAAAACCATGGATAAGATCGTCGCGCTCTGCAAAGGCCGCGGCTTCGTCTATGCCGGAAGCGAAATTTACGGCGGGCTCGCGAACACCTGGGACTACGGTCCTTTGGGCGCCGAGCTCAAAAACAACATAAAAAAGGCTTGGTGGAAGAAATTCGTCCAGCAAAACCCGATGGGCGTAGGTCTTGACGCCGCTATCCTCATGAACCCCCAGACGTGGGTGGCTTCCGGACACCTCGGCGGATTTTCCGACCCCTTGATGGATTGCCGCGAATGTAAAGAGCGCTTCCGCGCCGACAAGCTTATCGAGGATTACTGCGCCGAAAACGGCGTAACGCTTCCGAAGCCGATAGACGCTTTTTCCCAAGCGGAAATGAAACAGTTTATCGAAGACAACAATATCAAATGTCCGAGCTGCGGCAAGCATAATTTCACCGACATCCGTCAGTTCAACCTTATGTTCAAAACCTTCCAGGGCGTTACCGAAGACGCGAAAAACACGGTTTACCTCCGTCCCGAAACGGCGCAGGGTATTTTCGTAAACTTGGCGAACGTTCAGCGTACCACCCGCAAAAAGCTCCCCTTCGGTATCGGACAGATAGGAAAAAGCTTCCGTAACGAGATCACCCCGGGCAACTTTATCTTCCGCGTGCGCGAATTCGAACAGATGGAATTCGAATTCTTCTGCGTTCCCGGCACCGACCTCGAATGGTTCGAATACTGGCGCGCTTTCTGCCGCGACTGGCTCCTTTCGCTCGGTATGAAGGAAGAAAATTTAAGACCTCGCGACCACGATCCCGAAGAGCTTTGCTTCTATTCCAAAGCGACCACCGACTTCGAGTTCCTCTTCCCGTTCGGCTGGGGCGAGCTCTGGGGCGTCGCCGACAGGACCGACTACGACCTTACCCAGCATATAAATACCTCGGGCGCCGACCTTACCTATTTCGACCAGGATAAAAACGAAAGATACGTTCCCTACGTTATCGAGCCGTCGCTCGGCGTTGAAAGAAGCTTCCTCGCCTTCCTTTGCGACGCTTACGACGAAGAAGACCTCGGCAAAGACGGAAAAGAAGATATCCGCGTCGTGCTTCACCTTCATCCGGCTCTCGCTCCTTTCAAAGCCGCCGTTCTGCCGCTTTCCAAAAAGCTCGGCGACAAGGCGACCGAGCTCGCGACGGAGCTTTCGAAATTCTTCCCCGTCGATTACGACGAGGCGGGCTCTATCGGCAAACGCTATCGCCGCGAGGACGAGATTGGCACTCCTTATTGCATAACCTACGATTTCGATTCCGAAAACGACGGCTGCGTTACCGTCCGCGACAGAGATACGATGGAACAGATCCGTATGCCGATAAGCGAAGTAAAAGCTTATATCGAGAGCAAAATAGAGTTTTAATAAAATTAAAAGGACGATTGGAAAATAGTGCAGATCTGTGCATTTTAAAATTGACCGGAAGGAGAACGCTTGATGCCTGCACGTCATAACGTACTCGAAACGATAGAAAAACGCCTCGGGAAATGCTCGAAGGGGCAAAAGAAGATAGGCGAATATCTTTTGAAAAATTACGCCTCGGCTTCGTATATGACAGCCGCGAAGCTTTCCGAGACCGTCGGGGTTTCGGAATCGACGATAGTCAGATACGCCGTCGACCTCGGCTTTGACGGATATCCCGAGCTTCAAAGCGCGCTGAAATACGCGGCGCGAAGCAATCTTACCTCCGTCGAGCGTATGGAGATATCCTCGCGCTCGGGCGGCGATATGCTTACGAAATGTCTTAACTCCGACAGCGAGAGCATAAGAAAAACGCTCTCGCTCGTCGACAGAAAGTCTTTCGACGATTTCGTTACGGCGCTTATGGGCGCCGAGCGTATTTATATCGTCGGGGCGCGAAGCTCGGCGTCGCTCGCGATGTTTCTGGATTTTTACCTCCAGATACTTTTCGATAACGTCCGCGTTATACATACCGTTATCGGAAGCGAAGCGTACGACCAGATATTCAAAGTCAAAAAGGGCGACGTCGTGCTCGGCGTTACCTTTCCGAGATATTCGAAGCTTACCGTCGACGTGCTCGGGTTCGCCAAAAAGGCGGGCGCGACGGTGCTCGGGCTTACCGACAGCCCCAATTCGCCGATAGCGCGCACGGCGGATATCATCCTTTACGCGAACAACGAAAGCGATACCTTCGTCGATTCGCTCGTCGCTCCGCTTTCGATAATAAACGCGCTTATACTCGAAATAGGGCGCCGCGACCCGGTAAGGATAAGCACCCGCTTCGAGATACTTGAAAGAATATGGGACGAAAACGACGTTTATGATAAAAACGTATGACGTTATAGTTGTCGGCGGAGGGCCCGCAGGGCTTTTCGCCGCCTTTAATTCCGCTTCGCGCGGGCTTGACACACTTTTAATAGAAAAAAACGGCAGATGCGGCAGAAAGCTTGATATCACGGGCAAGGGGCGCTGCAACGTAAC
>JAZUJV010000330.1:0-6309 GCA_045642945.1 Eubacteriales bacterium
TTTTAAACACCCTTCTCGGCGAAAAAGTCGCGATAGTATCGAGAAAGCCACAGACCACGCGTAACCGTATAACCGGCGTTCTCACCAAAGGCGAGAATCAGTACGTTTTCACCGACACCCCGGGGCTCCATAAACCCAAAACTTTATTAGGCGAATATATGATGAAATCCGTCGGCAATGTCGAAGCCAACTCCGATATCGTCCTTTTCGTCATCGAGGCGGGCACCGAGCTCAACAATAACGAAAAAGACGTTCTCGACCGCTATAACGCTTCGGGCATCACGACGCTTCTCGTTATCAACAAAACCGACCGCGCCGATAAAATAAAACTCGCCGAACAGATAAAATCGCTCTCCGAATCTTACGATTTTCAGGCGATCATCCCCGTTTCCGCGCTCACCGGCGACGGCACGGAGATAATCCTCGACGAGCTCGACCCGCTGCTTACCGAAAGCGTCCATTTCTTCCCCGACGATTATATAACCGACCAGCCCGAGCGTAAAATTTTCGCCGAGATAGTCCGCGAAAAAGTGCTCCGTCTGCTCGACGACGAGATACCCCACGGCGTCGCCGTCTCCGTCGAGGATTTCAAAGAAACCAAAAATCTTCTCTCGGTACGTGCCGAGATATACTGTGAAAAAGAAAGCCATAAACGAATAATAATCGGAAAAGGCGGCGCTATGCTCAAAAAGATAGGCACCTACGCCCGTGAAGACGCCGAGCAGATCTTCGGCACGAAAGTTTTCCTCGACCTTTGGGTAAAGGTCAAAGAAAACTGGCGCGACCGTCCCGCTCTGCTTTCCGATTTCGGATTTAAGGATGAAGAGGAATAATGACGTCTAAACTCAAAGGCATCGTCATCCGCGAAGCCCCGAAAGGCGAAGCGGGAAAACTGCTTACGGTCCTAACAGACCGCGGCAGCGTGATAAACGTGAACGCCAAAGGCGTGCGAAAGATATCGGCGGCATATTTAAAATCCGCCCAGCTTTTCGCGTTCTCCGAAATGCTTTTGTATGAAAAAAACGGCTATTATACCCTTACCGAAGCGTCGCTGATAGCCGATTTCTACCCGATACGCGAGGACGTGAAAAAATACGCGCTCGCCTGCTATATCTGTGAGGCGGCGGGCTCCTTCGCCGTTACCGACGACGGCGGGAACGTGCTTCGTCTTGTGCTCAATTCGCTCTTCGCGCTCGAAAATTCGCTTGCCGACTGTATGACGGTCAAAGCCGCTTTCGAGCTTCGCCTCTGTGCCGAATGCGGTTTCGCTCCCGATTTGTCCGAATGTGAAAACTGCGGCGATACCTTCCAAAACGGCTGTCTTTTCTCACTTGAAGAAGGCGTCTCCGCCTGCACCGAGTGCGCGACGATCCTCGAATTTCCCGTAACCTTAAGCGAAAACGAGCGCAAAGCCGCCGAGCATATAGTTACGTGCGATATGAAACGTTTTCTCTCCTTCCGCGTTCCCGAAAAAGATATGCTTCTTCTCGCCGAACACGCCGAAAAATATCTTCTTCTCCGCGCCGAACGCGGTTTTAAAACTTTGTCCTTTTATAAACACTGTGAGGAACTTAAATGAAAGGTTTCGAAAAATCGAGACACACTCTCGAATACGATAAAATAATCGAAAGCGTCGCCTCCTTCGCCACGACCGATTGCGCCAAAGCGAAGATACGGGAATACTATCCCTCCGACGACGCTGTGGTGGTAAAACGCCGCCTTGACGAGACGGAACAGGCGCTCCTGCTCCTTACCTTAAAGGGCTCGCCCACCTTTTCCGCTCCCGAAGGCGTTACCGATTCCGCCGACCGTGCCGAAAAAGGCGCAATGCTGCTTCCGTCGGAACTGCTTTCCGTCGCCTCGCTGCTTCGCGCCGTAACCTATATAAAAAAATACCCCGAGGGAAAAGAAGTCCCCGCGCTTTCCCCCTATTTTTCCGCGCTTACCGAAGCCCGCGGACTTGCCGATGAGATAGGTATGAAGATAATCGGCGACGATGCGATAGCCGACGACGCGTCCCCCGAACTTTATAAGCTCCGAAAAGAAATAAAACGCGCCGAGGAGCATATCCGCGACGTCCTCGGAAGCCTTACCGTCGGCGAAAACGCGAAATTCCTGCGCGATGCGATAGTTACCGTCCGCTCGGGAAGATACGTTATCCCCGTCAAGGCCGAACATAAAAATGAAATAAAAGGCCTCGTCCACGATTCCTCGTCCTCGGGACAGACTCTCTTTATCGAGCCCGTCGCCGTTCTCGAAGCGAACAACAAGCTTCGCGAACTGAAAGGCAAAGAGTCCGAGGAGGTCGAGCGCATCCTTTACGACCTTTCCGCGAAAGTCGCCGATAAAGCCCAGGTAATAACCGTCGACCACCGCGCCATGACCGACCTCGACTGTATCTTCGCCCGCGCTTCCTATTCCTCCGATATAATCGGGATCCGTCCCGTGATGGATTCCAAAAGAATAAAACTCGTCCGCGCCCGCCATCCGCTTATCCCCCGCGACAAGGTCGTCCCGATAAGCGTGGAGTTCGGCGATAGGGAAAACGCCCTTATAATCACAGGTCCCAACACCGGTGGCAAAACCGTTACCTTAAAAACCCTCGGCCTGCTTTCGATGATGGCTCAGACGGGTCTTTACGTTCCCGCCGACGACGGCACCGAGCTTCCGATTTTCGACCGCGTCCTTGCCGATATCGGCGACGAACAAAGCATCGAACAGTCGCTTTCCACCTTCTCCGCCCACATGGTCAACGTCGTCTCGATTTTAAAAGAATGCTGGCGCGGCTCGCTCGTCCTTTTCGACGAATTAGGCGCGGGCACCGACCCGACTGAAGG
The DNA here is from genome assembly GCA_045642945.1 of Eubacteriales bacterium. Classification (GTDB taxonomy): domain Bacteria; phylum Bacillota; class Clostridia; order Oscillospirales; family CAG-382; genus Coliplasma. Next base: position 2,838 of record JAZUJV010000330.1, read on the forward strand.
CGCGTCTCTCGCGATTTCCATTCTCGAGCGCGTGCGCGAAACCGGCGCGATAGTCGCCGCGACGACCCATTATTCCGAAATAAAGCTTTACGCTCTCGATACCGAAGGCGTGCTCAACGCCTCCTGCGAGTTCGACCTCGCTACGCTTCGCCCGACCTACCGTCTTATAACCGGAATCCCTGGCAGAAGCAACGCTTTCGAGATATCTTTGCGGCTCGGCATGGACGAAAAGATAGTCGCCCGCGCCAAACAGCTTCTCGCCGACGATAATATCCGTTTCGAAGACGTTATCGTCCGTCTCGAAGAGACCGAACAGAATCTTAAAAAAGAAAAAAGCGAGACCGAAAAAGCGCGTGCCGAGGCGGAAAAGATTCGCTCCGAAGCCGAAAAGACCGCCAAAACCATGTCCGACCGTGCCGAAGCGGAGCTCGATAAAGCCCGCGCGCAGGCGCAAAGGATACTCGACGCCGCCAAAAAGACGAGCAACGATATATTTACCGAGCTTAACGAGCTGAAACGCGCCGACGCCAAACGCCTCGACGCCGAAAGGATCGAAAACGCCCGCAAAGCCATAAAACAACAGTTAAAAGACACCGGCAGCGTCATCTCCGATTCCTCCGAGACCGAGGAAGACGACGAAAACTACGTTCTCCCGCGTGAGCTTAAGGCGGGCGACAGAGTTCTTCTCGCCGATATCGGACGCGAAGCCGTCGTAAAAAGCGTCTCGGGCAATACCGTCTATACCGTTTCCGGCAGATTCGAAACCAAAACCGATATCAAAAATATCCGCCTGCTCGACGAAGATAAAAAACAAAAACAAAAAGGCGGCGGCAAAGCTTCCTACGACTATTCGATTTCAAACGTAAAACCCGAGATCGACGTCCGCGGCAACGTCGGCGACGACGCGTGGTATATGGTCGATAAATGGCTCGACGAGATAATGATGACGAGCTATGAAACCGTTACCGTTATCCACGGAAAAGGCACTGGCGCGCTTCGCAGCGCCCTCTGGCAGTTCTTCCGCAACGATAAGCGAATAAAATCCTACCGCTTCGGAAAATACGGCGAAGGCGAAACCGGAGTAACAATTATAGAGATTAAACGTAAATAAAAAATCAACGCCGAAATTACTCTCGGGGGTGATTTTTATTGTATGTGAAATTTTCGTTAAAAGCTTTTAATCTCTTTCTATCTCAATATCTCCCGAACCCGTTTCGATTTTCAAAAGATATTTCGCGTTCAAACTGCTTTGCGGAACTCTTATCCTTCCGCTTCTGCTGTTTACCTGAAAGATATATTCGTCTCTGATTTCTCCCTCTACGTCGCCGCTTCCGGTGATTATCGAAGTGGCGGGAGCGAAAACGTCTTCAATACTTACTTCGCCGCTTTGCGTTTCGATATATACTGCGAAGCTCGAAAGCTGACCCGCGTGCATTGATTTAATGCCCGAAACGTCCGCGTCTCCGCTTTTCGTGATTACCGAAAGCATGTCGCATTCGACGTTTTCAACGTCAACTTCGCCGCTCGAGCTTTCGATTTTTATATTGCCCGAAGCCGCCTTCGCGCCGTGAAATTCTATATCTCCGCTTTCGGTTTTGACCGATATATCCTTCGCCGCGCCGAAAAATTCTATTTCTCCGCTGCTTGACGAAAACTTTATACTGCCGTTTTCCGAGGTTAAGCTTACGTCTATCTTTCCGCTTGCCGTGTTCACTTCGATATTATAACCGTCGTATATCGGAAGCTCTATCGTTACGTGGTCGTAAACCGCCCCCGCGAAGAAATTCAGAATGTCGTCTTCCTTTTCGGCAGTTATCGTAACCGTGTCGCCGTCAAGATCGGCTTCGTATTTTACGCTTTCGTCGTCGGGATAAAGAATTCTGCATTGACTTTTGTTCGTCGGAACGATCTTCACGTCCTCCGAACTGACGTCTATTTTTATATTTCTTACCGTGTCGGCAATAATCACGTATTTAGTGTTTACGCCGTCTTTTAAAAACATTCCCGTTCCGCCGTAGAAAAACGCCGTTCCGAGCAATATTCCGCCGATGACGATAAGCGCTATCGCGGCGATGAACAGACCTTTATGCTTCATCTTTCTTCTCCTTTCCGATAAAAAGCCGTTTTATAAGCTTTAACTGCCCGAAAAGTTTGAAAACACCTTTCGTTACCGGCTTAATGAACATAAATATAATTATCGCGATGCCTAAACATACGAGCGCGCATCCCGCGAAAAAGGTCATAAGCGGCAGATTCCAGTTGATAAACAGATATACCGCGTTCGCTATTCCGACGACGAATCCCGCCGCGCAGGCGACGCCTATCGCGATATACGCCAACCAGACCGCGAAAACGCATGCCAGAAACGCTATTATGACCGCCGCTGCCGCCGCGCCGAGCGCTATCCATAAGGGCGAGCCGATTATCGCGAGGACCGTAAGCGTTTTCGAGCGTTTCACCTTCTGTTTTACTATGGTTTTTATCGGAGCGTCGGCGATTATCCCCGCCGCGACGTCCGTTACGTCTCCTATTTTTGCGACGGCTTCCTCCTCGGTCAGCCCGTCTTCTATTCCGTCGTCGATGATTTCGGAGTAATAATCCACCGACTTTTTTCTGTCCTCTTCCGAAAAAACCGAAAGCTTATCCGAAAGAGCGTCCAAAAACTCTTTTTTATTCATCTTCGTCCTCCTTCTCGATATAATCGTAAATGCTTATTATCTCTTTAAAATCTTTCTTAAAATCCTCTATCCGCTCTCTGCCGCCGTCGGTTATCGAGTAATATTTCCGAAGCCTGCCGTTGTGCTCCGCGCTGGCCTCGGTAAGGCATTCCGCCGCCTCGAGTCGCCTTAGAATAGGGTAGAGCGTCGATTCCGAAATGTCGATATACGGACTTAGATCCTTAACGATCTTATATCCGTAGCTCGCTTCCTTGCTTATCGCTTTAAGAACGCATACGTCGAGCATCCCTCGTTTTAACTGTATGTCCATGCGATGCCTCCTTTCGCATAATACTATACAACACATAGTATAATTTGTCAACAGTTTTTTTTATAAAAAATCGGCAGGGAAGTCAAATCCCTGCCGTGCCTTAAAACTGTCTTCTTTTAATTATATGAATCTTATGTTTTTTATGAAATATTCCGCGAAAAATCCGTCGTTCGCCAACTCTATTGCCTCGGTTTCCTTCGCGATTTTCTTTATAAGCGCCGCTTTTTCTTTATCGAACGCCGCGAGGCACGCGCCTTTGAGCGCCGCGTTCCCGACGGTTTTCGCCTTGTCTTCGAGAGCGCTCGGGAACATTCCTGTTTCAAATGCTTTTTTTAAATCAAGCCCCGAGCCGAAATTTCCCGCGATGTAAAATTCATCGACTTTTTCGATTCCCGCCGCGTTTAAAAGCGTGTCGATACCGCTTCTTATCGCCGCTTTCGCGGTAAGAAACTTTGCGGCGTCCTCGGGCGTAACGGTTATTCCG
>JAZUJV010000331.1:0-1982 GCA_045642945.1 Eubacteriales bacterium
CCGGCCTTTACCGCGATTTCATCTCCGAAGATTTCCCGTTCATAAATAAAAAGATTTGGGAAAGCGAAAGGGAAGCGGCGAAGTCCGAAATCACCCCGCCGTTAACCGAAATATACGGCTCGGATATTGATATCGGGTGCGTCGACCTCGCGAAGAACAACGCCAAAAAAGCCCTCGTTTCGAATTGCGTTAAATTCTATAAAGCCGATGCCTGCGCCTTCAACACTCCCGTAAAAGACGCCCGCGGCACAATAATAACCAATCCCCCGTACTGCGAACGTATGGGCGACCTTGCCACCGCCCGCGAGCTTGCGCGTGGCTTCGGCAAAGCCGTCAGCGTAAGCGTCCCCTCGTGGCAGCTCTACGTCATTTCCTCCGACCCGCTCTACGACAAATATTTCGGAAGAAAATGCGATAAAAAGCGTGTGCTTTACAACGGAATGATAAAATGCGACCTTTACCAGTTCTTCAAAAGGCAAGACACCCCGTTTGGCACTAAAACATTCTAAAAGATAAACAAAACATATTGTTATGTCGAAAATTGTTAGCACTCAAAAATCATAATTGCTAATAGTTAACAAAATATCTTATAATTGTACTTTATTTGTTCACAATTTAATTGTATAACATAATTTGTTAATATTCATTTAACGGAGGCAAAACTATGAAACTCAAACCCTTGGCTGACCGTGTAGTAGTAAAAATGGTCGAAGCCGAAGAAACCACCAAAAGCGGAATAATCCTCACCGGTGCCGCTAAAGAAAAACCCCAGATCGCCCAAGTCGTCGAGGTAGGCCCCGGCGGAATGGTCGACGGAAACGAAGTCGTTATGACTGTCAAAGTCGGCGATAAAGTCATCACAAGCAAATATTCCGGTACCGAGATAAAGCTCGACGGCGAAGAATATATCATCGTCCGTCAGAGCGACATCCTCGCTATCGTAGAATAATATATCGGAGGAATTTTACCTATGGCTAAAGAAATCAAAAACGGCATCGACGCAAGAGAAGCCCTTATGCGCGGCGTTGACAAACTTGCCGATACCGTAAAAATCACCCTCGGACCTAAAGGTCGTAACGTAGTTCTCGAAAAGAAATTCGGCGCTCCGCTCATCACGAACGACGGCGTTACCATCGCCAAAGAGATCGAACTTGAGGACGCTTTCGAAAATATGGGCGCCGCTCTCGTAAGGGAAGTCGCCACCAAAACCAACGACGCCGCGGGCGACGGCACCACCACCGCAACTCTTCTCGCACAGGCGTTCATCCGCGAAGGTATGAAGAACGTTGCCGCGGGCGCCAACCCCATGGTCATCAAAAAGGGTATCGCGAAAGCCGTCGAGGTTTCCGTCGAAGCTCTTAAAGCTTCCGCTAAGAAAGTCAACGGAAGCGACGATATCGCCCGCGTAGGCACAGTCTCCGCAGGCGACGAAGTAATCGGCAAACTTATCGCCGACGCTATGGAAAAGGTTACCAGTGACGGCGTCATCACCGTCGAAGAGAGCAAAACCGCCGAAACGAGCTGCGAAGTTGTCGAAGGTATGCAGTTCGACCGCGGCTACATCACTCCCTACATGGTTACCGATACCGATAAAATGGAAGCCGTCATCGACGACGCCGCCATCCTTATCACCGATAAGAAAATTTCCAATATACAGGAGCTTCTCCCGCTTCTCGAACAGGTCGTCCAGAGCGGTCTCAAACTCGTTATAATCGCCGAGGATATTGAAGGCGAAGCGCTCTCCACCCTTATCGTCAACAAGCTCCGCGGCACCTTCACCTGCGTTGCCGTCAAAGCCCCGGGATTCGGCGACAGAAGAAAAGATATGCTCAAAGACATCGCCATCCTCACCGGCGGCGAAGTCATTTCTTCCGAACTCGGCCTTGAGCTTAAAGAGACCACCGTCGACCAGCTCGGCAGAGCAAGACAGGTCAAGATCAACAAAGAAAACACCATCATCGTCGGCGGCGCAGGAGACCCCT
>JAZUJV010000332.1:0-5104 GCA_045642945.1 Eubacteriales bacterium
TTACGACAACGCCAGCCACGTCGTTATAATCGACCACCACGCGATAAAAGGCGCGCTCGGTAAACAGGTCTGCCAGCAATCGAACATCGATCCTACGGCTTCCAGCGCCTCTGAACTCGGAGGCGAAATACTCGAGCTCTATATGCGCCCCGGCGACATCCGTCCCGAGGAAGCGCAGATATTGCTTGCGGGTATCCTGCTTGACACGCAGTTCTTCGCTCACGATACCGGAACGAGGACCTATTCCGCCTGCATCTTTTTAAGAAACGCGGGTGCCGACGTAGGCAAAGCCAAGATTTATTTCAAATCCGATTTTGACCAGTTCAAACTCGTAAACGTGATCGGCTCCAACGTCGAGCTTTACCGCGGTTGCATCGCCATAGCGAGATACGACGGCGGCGTCAATCCCGAAAATAAGGTTACCGCGTCCAAAGTAGCCGACAGACTCGTCGAGGTCAGAGACGTCAAAGCGTCCTTCGTGCTTTATACGTTGGACGACGGTATAAACCTTTCCGCCCGAAGCGACGGCTCGATTAACGTAATAAATGTTGCCTCGGTATTCGGCGGCGGCGGACATTTCCAATCTGCCGGAGCGCTTATCCGTCAACCCGGCGAGGACGGAAAACTCGGTATGGTCGTTACCGATATCACCGAAGCGTACGAGCTTCTTAAAGAAGCAATAGACAAATATCTCGACGGAGATAAGAAAGAAGGTCTTAAACAATGAAAGTGATTTTACTCCAGGATGTCAAAGGTCAGGGCAAAAAAGGCGATATTGTCAACGTTTCCGAAGGATACGCGAAGAATTTCCTTTTCCTTCGTAAGCTCGCCAAAGAGGCCGACGCCGCTACCTTAAGACAGATAGAAAACAAAAAAGAAAGCGAAGCTTTCCATTTTGCCGAAGATAAGAAAAAAGCCGAAGAGACCAAAGCTTTTCTCGCTGACAAAAAAATCGTATTCAAAACCACCGGCGGCGCGGACGGAAGACTTTACGGCGCGGTAACGAGCAAAGATATTTCCGATAAGATAAAAGCCGACCTCGGTCTCGATATCGACAAACGCCTCATATCCGTCAACGAAACCATCAAAACCACCGGCGAATATACCGTAGCTTTAAAGCTTTTCCAGGGCGTTACCGCCGATCTTAAACTCGTTGTAGAAGCGTAATTTATCATAAGGAGGAAGCATCATGGCAGATTTCGAAACCTACAAACAAATGCCGTTTTCGCTCGAAGCCGAACAGGCTGTTCTCGGCACGGTCATAATTGATTCCGAAAAATTCGCCGATATCGCGGATCTTTCCTCCGAGGATTTCTACGTTCAGTCCCATCAGCAAATTTTTATCGCGATGCAGGATATGTTCACCAAGAACAGAGGCATCGACGTCGTAACGATAATCGACACGCTCACGCGTCTCGGTCTCTATACCGAGGGCGACGCGGCGAAATATGTTAAAACGCTCGTCGACCTTGCTTCCGAAACCTCCCAGCTTCAGGAATACAAGAACATAATCCGTGATAAATCCATACTTCGAAAGCTTATCGACGCTTCGCGTGAGATTTCCGATACCGCCTTCAGCGAAAAAGGCGAGGTCGCGGATATCGTAAATCTTGCCGAACAGAAAATCTACGCGATTTCACAGGATAAATACAAAGAAGGCTTCGACCGTATCTCCGACGTTATCCGCGAACAATATAAGCTTATAAGGTCCTTGCGTGATAATCCAAACGCGCTTACAGGAACCCCGACACGTTTCGAAGCGCTCGACAGAGTGCTCGTCGGAATGGGGAAGGGCGACCTCGTAGTCGTCGGCGGCCGTCCCGGCATGGGTAAAACCAGCTTCTGTATGAACGTTGCGACGAATATCGCCAAAACTACCGATAAAAATATCGCCATCTTCTCGCTCGAAATGTCCTCCGAACAGCTCGTTTCGAGAATGCTTTGCAGCGAAGCGCTTATAGACAACAACAATATGCGTACCGGAAGGCTCGACGATGACGATTGGCGTCATCTTGCCGAGGCAACCAGCGTTCTTTCAAAAACCAATATCTACATAGACCCGAGCACCAACAGCACTCCTTCGTCTATGAAAGCCAAGCTTCGCCGTCTCGATAACGTCGGACTTGTCGTTATCGACTATCTCCAGCTTATGCAGCCCGACGTTCCGAGCGATAACGTCGTCCAGAATATCGCGAGCATTACGCGATCTTTAAAGCTTATGGCAAAAGAATTCGGCATCCCCGTTATCCTTTGCTCACAGCTTCGCCGTGAAGGCGACAAGGCCAAAGACAAACGCCCCGGACTTTCCGATCTGCGTGATTCCGGTGCTATCGAACAGGACGCCGATATAGTCCTCTTCCTTTACAGAAGCGACTACTACGTTACGTCCGAAGGCGGAAAACCCTCCGGCGACGACGAACAGTCCCACGGCGACCAGATAACCGCCGAATGTAACGTCGCGAAAAACAGACACGGCGGTCTCGGAAGCATTAAGCTCGCTTGGGTCGGTAAGTATTTTAAATTTATGAGTATAGAGGAAAACATCTCCAATGGCTCCGTCGAAGAATGATCTTCCGCGTAAAGTTGCAAGCTTCTATTCGTCTGTGCGCGATAAAATAAAAGGCAAAAAGCTTTGCGTCTGCCTTTCCGGCGGTGCCGATTCGGTTTCGCTTCTTTTTGCTTCGAAATCGCTTGCCGAAAGGTTCGGTTTCGAGCTTTGCGCCTGCCATTTCAACCATATGATACGCGGTGAGGAAGCAGACAGAGACGAAAATTTCTGCCGCGAACTCTGTAAGCGTATCGGTGTCAAGATATATTGCGGAAGAGATGACGTGCCGTCGTATGCCGGATATAAAAAACTCTCTCTCGAAGAAGCCGCGAGGGAATGCAGATACGCTTTCTTTGCGCGCATCCGCGAAAGATACGGCATAGATTATCACCTTACGGCTCATACGATGAACGATGATGCCGAAACGCTGATACTTAATCTTATACGCGGGTCCGGCTCAAACGGTGCTTCGTCCATTGCCCCTGTACGCGGGACTATATTAAGACCGATGCTCCTCGTTACCAGAGAAGAAGTCGAGAAATATCTTGCTTCTCTCGGTCAGGAATACGTTACCGACAGCACAAACAACAACACCGAATATACCCGCAATTATATAAGAAACGAGCTTTTCCCGCTTCTTAAAAAGCTTAACCCTAACGTCGTTAAAACACTTTCGCGTTATATAAATTCTGCTCGCGACGACAGGGAATTTCTCGATTCTCTTACGATCGAAAATTACGATGCCGATTTGCGTAAAGTCCATCGTGCTATCCGCGTCCGCGTTATTTTAAGAAAATATAAAGATTTCGCGGGTATAATGCCGAACAGCGAGATAGTTTCGAAAATAGATAAAGCCATAACCTCCGGCGGAAGAAAGATTATAAAACTTACTCCCGATACCGAGGCGCTTACCGAAAACGGAAACGTAAACTTTTTTGCTCCCGGAAATATAGAATACGCCATTTATAAAAAGTATAAAATAAATACGTCAGGTATAACCGACATATTCGAAAACAACGTTACCGTGTTTACCGACGGCGGGGCCGTTATGTACGGCGGCGTTTCCGAAACGAAACTTTTGGACCTGAATAATGTCAAAGGCGAAGTTTACGCACGCCAGCGTAATTCCGGCGATAAAATACGCGTCAGAGGCGTCAACAGAAGCGTAAAAAAACTGTTTAACGAATCCAAGATCCCTCCCGAATACCGGAATATCATCCCTGTATTTTACGATACGGAAGGTATCATATATATACCGTTCGTGGCTGTTTCCGACAGAGTGTTCACAAAAGAGCAAAAAGAAGGAACCCGTTACGTTACCGCGGTTATGAACTCAGTAAACCAAGAAAGGTGGACATCTGCCACATGAAAAAGAAGAATTTTTTAAGACCGATACTGATCTATATAATCTGCTTTGCCGTAGTAGTTCTCATCGCGAATGCAATCGCGGGCAACTACGGCAAAAAACAGGAAGAGATAGATTACAGCCAAGTATCCCTTATGTTCCAGAACAAAGAGGTAAAACGCTATTACGTCGATGACGACGGCGTTCTCTATCTTTCCAAAAACGCCGAAGGCGGCAAAGATTATACGGATTACGAATACGTCCATAATCTCGCTGATATCGGCATTTTCATCAACGATTTCGGCGAAATTATACAGGAACAGACCAAAGACGGCACCCTCGTCAAATACGATTACGAAGCCGCGAAAATCGTTCCCTGGTGGATGATGTATCTGCCTTATCTTCTTGTAATAATCGTTCTTGTAGTAGTATTCTGGCTCTTCCTTTCCAAAACCTCCGGTAACAACGGTATCGGCATCGGCGGAAAGATGAACAGTTTCAGCAAAGCCCATACCAAACTCGGCAGCGACGAAAAGAAAAAGGTCATGTTTGCCGACGTCGCGGGCGAAGACGAAGAAAAAGAAGAGCTTCAGGAAGTCGTCGACTTCTTACGCGACCCCAATAAATATTCCGAACTCGGCGCGAAAATTCCTCGCGGTGTCCTCCTCGTCGGCGCTCCCGGTACAGGTAAAACTCTTCTCGCGAAAGCAGTCGCGGGCGAAAGCGGCGTTCCGTTCTTCTCGATTTCCGGCTCCGACTTCGTCGAAATGTATGTCGGCGTCGGCGCTTCCCGTGTCAGAGACCTCTTTGAAACCGCCAAAAAGAGCGCTCCGTGTATAATTTTCATAGATGAAATAGACGCGGTCGGCAGACACAGAGGCGCAGGCCTTGGCGGCGGACACGACGAAAGAGAGCAAACGCTGAACCAGTTGTTGGTTGAGATGGACGGATTCGGTTCAACAGAGGGAATTATCGTTATTGCGGCGACAAACCGCCCCGATGTACTTGACCCGGCACTTCTCCGTCCCGGTAGATTTGACAGACAGGTAACGGTACACGCGCCGGATATCAACGGGCGCGAAGCGATATTGAAAGTACACGCAAGGAATAAACCGCTTGAGGAAACGGTAGACCTTTCAACAATTGCAAAGGGAACGAGTGGATTTACGGGTGCAGACCTTTCGAATCTACTGAATGAAGCGGCATTGTTG
>JAZUJV010000333.1:0-1976 GCA_045642945.1 Eubacteriales bacterium
AACTGCGGACACATCGTCGTAGGCGAAAAAGCCCCCGAAATCTGCCCCGTATGCGCACATCCGCAGGCTTACTTTGAGATAAACGTAGAGAATTATTAAGGGCTCTTCCTTTTCGTGAAAAGGAAGCGAAAAGCTTTTAAAGCGCGAAAGTAAACTTTCGCGAAAAATAGCAAAAATAAAGGACGTACCGAAATACGTCCTTTTGTTTTTATCGGCGCGTCAGCGCCGCATCGCCAAACCCTTACTTAATAATTTTCTACGTTAAGTTCGAAATATGCCTGAGGATGTGCGCATACAGGGCAGATTTCGGGGGCTTTTTCGCCTACGACGATGTGTCCGCAGTTGCGGCATTCCCAAACCTTAACGGTGCTCTTCGCGAAAACTTCTTTCGCTTTAACGTTGTTAAGGAGCGCTCTGTATCTTTCCTCGTGATGTTTTTCGATAGCGGCGACGCCTCTGAATTTCTCGGCGAGGTCGTGGAAGCCTTCCTCATCGGCGGTCTTCGCGAATTCGGCGTACATATCGGTCCATTCGAAGTTTTCGCCGTTGGCGGCTGCTTCGAGGTTGGCGGCGGTGTCGCCTATTCCGCCGAGCTCTTTGAACCAGAGCTTAGCGTGTTCCTTTTCGTTGTCAGCGGTTTTGAGGAAGAGAGCGGAGATCTGCTCAAAGCCTTCCTTTTTAGCCTGAGAAGCGAAATAGGTATATTTGTTTCTTGCCTGGGATTCGCCTGCGAAAGCGGTGGCAAGGTTCTGTTCGGTTTTGGTGCCGACGTATTTGTTCGCGAGGAGCTCGAGCTTGTCGCCCTTCTGTTTGCATCTCGGGCAAACCGCCTCTTCGCCGTCCTTTACGGTGAATACTTCGCCGCATACTTTGCATTTGTAGATTTTCATGGTGTTTTTCTCCTTTTGGAATATATTAAAAATTTTATTTTTTCTTGCAGTCCGCGCATATCCCGCCGAAAACGAATCTCTCTTTGGTAACCGAAAATCCTGTTTCGCTCTCGATTTTTTTGCGCGTGTCCTTCGGAAAATCGATATTCAAATCGATTATCCTGCCGCATTTTTCGCATACCGCGTGGGCGTGGCTTTCGACGCAGGCGTCGTACCGCTCTTTCCCGTCGACCGCGCCCAAAGAGACGACGAGCCCGTCGGCTTCGAGCGTCTTGACGTTGCGATAGACCGTCGCCAGACTTAAATTCGGGAACTTGGGCTTAAGCTTTTCATAAACCCATTCCGCCGTCGGATGCTCTTTCGTAGCGCGAAGACAGTTTATAATCGCTTCGCGGTTTTTGCTGTATCTTTCCAAAAGCGTGTCCCCTTTCTTATTGCAAATGATAATCATTATCATTTATATAATAACATATTTTTTCGTTTTGTCAATAGGGAAGCAGGAAAAATTTTTATTTTTTTATTGCCCGCGTGGCGATAAAGGTTTTTATGTTAAGCTCGTGTAAACGCCCTTCGCCGTTCGTGTCGTCGAAAATATCTTCGAGAATAAAGCCCGCCTTTAACTGCCCGCCGATCTGCTCGGCGACGGTGTGCGAAAACTGCATCCCCGCGTCGCTTTCCTCGAGCTGCTTCCGATGTTCTTCGTTAGTAGTCGGGTCGAAAGGCATCGCGTTTATTATCTTCGTTTCGCTTTCGTCGACGGTATAGTTTATCTCGGTGTCGAAGCCGCCGATAAATATTCCGCCGTGTTTTAAAACGCGGTAAGCTTCGCGGAACACGAAGTCGATATCCTTTATATAGCAGTTCGAAACGGGATGAACGATAAGGTCGAAGCTTTCGTCGCCGAAAGGCAGCTTTTCGGTTATGTCTCCGCGCAAAGCGTTTATTTCGTAACCCTCGCGCTCCGCGACGAAAAGCTCGCTTTCGATCTGCTTTTTCGAGTAATCTATTACGGCGCAATCCGCCCCGAGAGCTTTTAAAATCGGCATCTGCTGTCCGCCGCCGCTCGCGAGCCCGAGGACCTTTTTG
>JAZUJV010000334.1:0-2160 GCA_045642945.1 Eubacteriales bacterium
ATGTACGTGGTGCTGACATAATCTCCCCCTCCGACGCGTATATTTAGATAAACGCAGAGGAGGAAAATTATGGAGATAAATCATTTCGTCTCTCTCGATTCGCGAACAACGCTTTCTATTTCCGCCGTCGATTACGTGATAAGCTTTGACGAAGACCTCGTTTCTCTTGCCGTCGGCGATTCGACGCTCGTCATCTCCGGCGAAGAGCTTACGATAAAAACTCTTTCCCTCGATTCCGGCGAGATATCAATAGAGGGAAGGGTAGATTCGCTCACATATTCAGAAGCCGCCCCGAAGCGAAAACGCTTTTCGCTTTTTAACCGCGATAATGGATAGCGAGTTCACCTTTGCCGAAACGCTCTTTGCTTTCTGCGTCGGCGCGCTGCTACGCGCTTTCTACGATGCCTTGATGCTTTTCGTGCGCGGGAAGCGAAAGAGAATAAAACAGTTTTTCGCCGATATCCTCTTCTGCCTCGTTTCTTCCGTCTGCCTCGCGGTAATGCAGTATAATCTTACTTCGGGCAAACTTCGCGCCTACCCGCTGCTTATATGTCTTCTGGGCTTCACCGTCTGGCGCTTCACGGCGGGGAAACTGCTTTTAAAGTTAAATTCGAAAATTATTTTTTGCCTGCGCCGTTTAAAAGCGTCGGCAAAAACCAAAATAAACGCAATAAAGAAAAAATCTTCGGAAAGAAAGAATCCCGAAGGAAAGGAAATAAAAAATGAGCACGACGTCGAGAAGGCGCAGTAACTTGATAATCCGGATCGCCTTTATCCTGATATTCATATTCCTCTTCGTCTCGGTTATAAATATGCAGATGACGATGCGCGACCTACGCGTCGAGCGCGACGCCCGTGCCGCCAAGCTTCAGGATGTTCAGGATAGGATCGACGAGCTGAACCTGCGTATAGATACCCCGATAGACGACGAGTTTATCGAGCGCGTCGCCCGCGAGATCGGCTACCGTAAACCCAACGAAATAATTTTTGTAAACAATATTCCTGACTGATAGGGGTTTTGCCTTGTGCCGGATTCCGATAACGCCTTCCTTCGCGGGATTGTTACGCGAATAGCGCCATACGGCGCGTTCGTCCGTCTCGACGACGGTAGGGTAGGAATGGTCCATATTTCCAAACTTTCTTCTTCCTTCGTCTCCGACGTTTCTGCTTTCGTCTCCGTCGGCGACACAGTCGACGTGAAAATCATCGGCGGCGAAAACGGAAAACTCGCGCTTTCCATGATAAAAGAAAAGAAAAAAGACCTCGAAGAGCTTTTAAAAGACTATAGAAAGGTCAGTGAAGAGAAACAAAAAGCTCTTGGATATAAAGAAAACAAACGAAAAAATAGACGTAACGCCTTTTAAGGCGTGTTTATTTTTGCGGCGTTTTTTGTGTAAATTTAATAAATTTGTTCTACTAAGGCAAAAATTATATTGACATTTTGCATACCGTGTGTTAATATATATACAGACAGGTAACTGTCGGAAAAACTATAAGGAGATGGAGAAATGAAAACAAGGATCATTACGAAGAAATTCACCTTGACCGACGACGTAAAAGAATGGATCGACAAAAAACTTAAAAAGCTCGATAAATTCTTCTCGGAGGATACCGAAGCGTCCGTTGCCCTTTCGAGCAACAAGATCGGCGAAAGGATCGAGATCACCATCTGCCGTAACGGATCGATATTCCGCTCCGAGGTCGCCGATAAAGATTATAAGTGCGCCCTCGACACCGCTCTCGAGAATATCGAACGCCAGATCAGAAAGAACCGCACCCGTCTCGAAAAGAAGATCCACGTTAAAAAAGAACTCTTTGCCGAAACCGAGCTTGTCGAGGCCGAGGATGAACCCATCGTCGCCAAGACCAAAAAGTTCGAGATGCACCCCATGACCGTCGAGGAAGCGATATTGCAGATGAACATTTCCCAGCATACGTTCTATATGTTCATGAATTCCGAGACCGGTCTCTATAACGTCGTTTATAAACGCGATGATAACGCCTACGGCGTCATCGAGCCTAAAGAATAATATATAGCCGCGCCGCGGGGCTTATCCCGCGGCGCTTTTTTGCTCCCGCATTGGTGGTTAAAAGCGCGTAATACTTTGTCAGCGAAAACTTTTTGCTCAGTCATTTACGTATAGTAAACTCAATCGCAAA
>JAZUJV010000335.1:0-2371 GCA_045642945.1 Eubacteriales bacterium
GGCTCGCCGACTTTGACGAATTCAAGCGGCTCGGGCTTCGTCAAAGAAGTGATCGTATCGCCTATGGTGATATCTTCCGCGCCGGAGAAACAAACGATATCGCCGACTGAAGCGGTCTGTACGGGAACACGGTTAAGACCGTCTATCTGGTAAAGCGAAACGATTTTCGTCTTTTTGGGAGCGGCGCCGGAATGGTAGTTGGTGATATAAACTTCCTGTCCCTGCTTAATAACGCCGCGCTCGATTCTGCCTATACCGATTCTGCCGACGTATTCGTTATAGTCGATAGAAGAAACGAGAAGCTGGAGCTCGTCATCGGGGTCTCCCTCGGGAGCGGGAATATGTTCAAGAATGGTATCGAACAGCGGACGCAGGTCGGTTCCCTTTTCATGCGGAACTATGGAAGCGGTGCCTTCTCTGCCGGAGCAGAAGAGCGTCGGGCTTTCGAGCTGTTCGTTGCTGGCATCAAGGTCAATAAGAAGTTCGAGAACCTCGTCCATAACTTCCATGATACGTGCGTCGGGACGGTCGATCTTATTAACGACGACTATGACCTTATGGTTAAGCTCAAGCGCTTTTTGAAGCACGAAGCGAGTCTGGGGCATAGGTCCTTCCGCCGCGTCAACAAGAAGTATAACGCCGTTGACCATTTTAAGAATACGCTCGACCTCGCCGGAAAAATCGGCGTGGCCCGGGGTATCTATAACGTTGATCTTAACGTCTTTATAGTGAATCGAGGTGTTTTTCGCAAGTATCGTTATTCCGCGTTCGCGTTCAAGCGCGTTGTTATCCATAACGCGGTCGACGGTTTCCTGATTTTCACGGTAAACGCCGCCTTGTTTAAGCATTTCGTCGACGAGCGTGGTTTTGCCGTGGTCGACGTGCGCGATAATTGCGATGTTTCTGATGTCTTCTCTAACCAAAACTTTATTCTCCTAACCCTGAATGGATTTTTACTTAGAAGGATTTTCTCATCTTGTTTACCGCCATGCAAACCGGAGGCGCAAGCAGAATCGTGCTGACGAACTCCAAAACGAAATTGATGCCGACAAGCCCGAGAATAACGTAACTGAACGCATTGTTGTAATCGTTTGCGTTCGCCCATGCGTTAAGGGTGGCATTGAACAGCGTTGCAAACATCAGTACGAATATTCCGGTATTGAATATAGGCGCACAAGCGGCGGTAATGATGATTCTGATTTTTGTATTTTCGATTCTTTTCGTAGCGTAATATATCAGCGCGGTCAAAGCGCCCGCGATAAGACCTCTGATGACGGTTGCTATTATAGTAAAAAGCCAGTTTTCTTCAAAAAGAAGCGCACCGCCCGCGTCGAGCCCCAAAATACAATGGAGCAATACGGTAGCACCGAAAGTGCCTCCGATAACAAGGCCGCCTTTCATGCCCAAGAGCCAGACGGCTACGACCAAAGGTATCATAGTCAGAGAAATGGAGAAATAGCCGAAATGCGCTATGACGGCGGAAATGGTCTGTAATACCACCGTAACTGCAACAAGTATCGCAAGCATGGTCAATTGTTTGGTTTTGTTGCTTTTCATAACATTTTCCTCCATTTCTACATATTGATACAATATAATTATACACAATTTTTATATGTAATCAATGTATATATTGAATAATTTTTTGCTTAATGTTAAATTTATCTTTATTTTATTGAACAATAGTGTTATAATAAACGAACAATGTGAACGGATGGTGATATTTTGAACATAAACGATATTCCGGTCAAATCCAATCTGTATTTTCTCGGAATCGGCGGCGTAAGTATGTCGGCGATCGCCTTGATTCTCGCCGGAAAAGGATATAATATAAGCGGTTACGACCGTGCGCCGAGTATAGTTACGACCGACCTTTCGGATAAAGGCATAACCGTATATTTCGATTTTTCCGAAGAGCAGCTTAAAAACATAGATTTTATCGTGTATTCCGCCGCTTTCGGTCCCGATCACGAAATAATGAAATTATGTGTTAAATCGGGAAAGCCGCTTATTTCCCGCGCCGAAGTGCTCGGAGCTCTCGCAAAGCAATATAAAAATTCGGTTGCAGTCGCGGGAACGCACGGAAAATCCACCACAAGCGGTATGCTCGCGCATACGTTTATAAACGCCGTCGGCTGCAACCCTACCGCCGTGATAGGTGCAACGATGCTCGACGCTTCCTCAACGTTCAGAATAGGCAGCGACGATAACTTTATTTTTGAAGCGTGCGAATACAAAGATAGCTTTTTGTCCTTCTTTCCGAAAATCGCCGTAACTCTCAATATCGCCCTCGACCATACCGATTATTTTCATTCAATAGAACAAATGAAAGCCTCGTTCGTTCATTATATGAATAATGCGGGAAAAGACGGAT
>JAZUJV010000336.1:0-1738 GCA_045642945.1 Eubacteriales bacterium
ATCTATACCCACCTGACCAATAAAAAGTTGGAAGAAGCCGTCGAGCATAACCCGCTCGCGAAGGTAAAAAAAGATGACTGAAAGTTTTATAACGATAAAAAACACCGACGTTTTCGAAGAAGGAAGCTTGAAACCGTCGGCGCTGCAGAGATATATGCAGTCTTTGGCGTTCGACGACTGCGAATCGATTGGGTGTACCTATAAAGCCCTTCGCGCGCTCGGTGCGGTCTTCGTGATAACGAAGCTCGGAATAAAATTTTCCCGCCCGATAAGAGAAGGCGAGACTTTAAAAGCCGTAACCTTTAACAATAAAGTCGGCGGGATAACGTTTATCCGCGAGTTCGAATTTTACTCGGGCGAAATCGAGGTCATCCACGCCACGACGGAATGGGTGCTCGTGAATTTCGATACCCGCGCGATAGTACGCCCGCGCGACCTGCCGTTCGATTTCGTCTCGCTCGGAAAAGAATGTGCTTCCGTCCCTCTGCCGCGCGCCTTTGCTTTTCCCGAGCTCGGTAAAGGCTTTGAAAGGGAAGTAACGAGCGCCGACCTCGACGATAATCTTCATCTCAATAACTGCGTCTATTCGGATATCGCGCTTTCGGGGTTTGTTTTCGACGCGAAAAAGGTTTATCCGAAAGAGACTTATATAATCTTCCGCCACGAAGCGCGCGAAGGCGAAAAACTGCTTTTGAAAACCGCCGAAAACGGTTATGAAAAGTATCTTACCGCCGAAAACGTTACGAAAAATACGCAATGCTTCGATTTTAAGGCGGTATTCGACAATATAAACGGTTGATTTTTTAAAAAACAAGTGTTATAATATGCTTCCGAGCCCGAAAAAGAAAGGAGCGATAGCGAATGTCCGAGCCGACTAAAAAGAATATTTCGACGAATAAAGCCGCCTATCACGAATATTTCGTTATCGACACCTTCGAATGCGGCGCCGAGCTTTGCGGGACCGAGGTCAAATCGGTCAGAAACGGCAGAGTCAATTTAAAAGATTCCTTCTGCCGTATCGAAAACGGCGAGCTTTTCGCCTACGGCATCCATATAAGCCCTTATGAAAAGGGAAATATCTTCAACCGCGACCCATACCGCCCGCGCAAACTGCTTATGCACCGCCGCGAGATAGACCGTCTTTTCGGTCAGGTAGGGCAAAAGGGCTATTCGCTTATCCCGCTTTCGATGTATTTCCTCGGAAAGTGGGTAAAGGTCGAGCTTGGGCTCTGTAAAGGCAAAAAGCTCTACGATAAGCGCGATACCGAGGCGGAAAAGACTGCGAAGCGCGATATGGAACGCGCCGATAAGGGTAACTACTGATGGCTCCGTGGGTGCTTCATCTCCGCATCGCCGAGTTGGTGGGTGGATTCCTCGGCGTAAAGGACGAAAAAGAATATTACGTCGGCTCCGTCGCGCCCGACAGCGGCTCGATGCCGACACCGTTTTCCTATATTCCGCCGAAGGACGTCTCGCATTGGAAGATCGAGGGGATACCGTTCGATGAGCGGCTTTCGATGAACGGAAGAATTTTCGACGAATATATAAAATTCGAAAAAGACGGGAAGAAAAAGGCGTTTTACCTCGGCTATTACGTCCATATCCTGACCGATTCCTATTTCGTGCGCGACGTCATCGCGCCGTATATAAAAGAGCACGGAAGAGATTTCTGGCACGAAAATATAGATACGATCCGAGGCGGCTGGTATGAGCTTGACTATCGCTTTTTAGAGCGTGC
>JAZUJV010000337.1:0-1559 GCA_045642945.1 Eubacteriales bacterium
CCTTAACTTGCAAATTGCTTGGCAATTTGCAACTATCTCGTTTGCGAAGCAAACTTATCTCTCATATCATTTGCCGCAGGCAAATTTATCTCTCATATCATTTGCCGCAGGCAAATTTATCTCTTTTAATTCCATTCGCGAAGCGAACTTATCTCTAAACGCAAAAACGCCGCGAAGCTCTCGCTCCGCGGCGTTTTTGTTATACTTCAAGGTCGGCGACGAGACCGAAGTGGTCGGAGGCGACGACTTTATTGGCAAAAACATTATTGATCTTTATGCCCTTCGTGAAGATATAGTCGATTCGGATCTTGGGGTCGTTCGAGGGGAAGGTGAGTTCTTTATTGTTCACATACGCGGCGGAATCGGTCATCACGGAGGCAAGTTTCCGGATAAGCGGGTCGTCGTCGGTCATATTGAGGTCGCCCATAAAGATTATCGGGTCTTCGGTTTCGGCGACGGCTTTTAAGACCGTATCGACGCAGTTGATCTGTTCTTCGTGAGAAAGCCCGAAATGGCTTGTGAGGACCGTGATTTTCTTATCGCCGACGGACACGCGGGACTTTATCATACAGCGGGTCTCGTGCCAGACGTTTGCCACGGGCGCGGGGTCGGGTATCATCACGGTCTCGGCGCTTATCAGCGGGAATTTGGTGAGCAGGCAGTTGCCGTAAAGGCAGTTTTCCTTAACGGAGATTGCTTTGGCGAAATAGGCTTTTCCGCCGATTTCTTTTTCTAAAATCGCGGGCTCGTCGGGGAAAAAGCAGTTGGTCGATTCCTCGCCGTTTATTCCTTTTCTGACCTCGTTGAAATTTATTATCGCGGGGTCGAGGGCGAGGGCGGTTTTCGCCATAAACGGAACATCGATGACGTCGCCTTCGAGATTATGGTTTCTGCCGTGCTGGATGTTGAAGGTCATAACGCGAAAATTCATAGTTCATACCTCTTTTCGGGAAAATTATAATACCGTTTTTTCGCGTTGTCAATGGAAACGATTGTTATTGACAAAAGCTTTTTTTATCGCTATAATAAAATCAGAAACAAAAGGAGGCGGAAATATGAGCAAAAAAGGTTTTATCATCGGAGGGATAGCCGCAGTTATCGCAGCAGGGTTTATCCCCTACAAGCTTGACAAGAAGGAAAACGGAGATTTTCTTTGCAAGTCGCTTTTCCTTGGCATCCGCCGCACCACCGCGGAGGACGGAAGCAGGAAGACGAGGTTGACGCTTCCCGGGTTCATTCTCGCGGACAAGCTCGAAGAAACGAGCGAAAAAGAGCCCATCGCGGAGTTCGATCTTCCCGATTTTAAGAAGAAAGCCGAGGAGGAATTCGACCTCGGGGAACTCGACGAGGACGAGATTAACGACGCGTTGGGAATACAGTAGCATTTTTTAAAAAAGACCGCTTCGGCGGTCTTTTTTTAAGGGCTAAGCGATGCGGTGCCGACCGAACAAAAAAACGCGAAAAATAAAACGTACATCATTCAGCTTTCAGAGAAACGTTCGCTACGCGAACGGATTTTTATTATATGGGAACGAAAAAGGGGCAAGGGGCATAGAATG
>JAZUJV010000338.1:0-3161 GCA_045642945.1 Eubacteriales bacterium
ACGGCAAGCTCCTCGCCGATACGGTAAAAGAACTCGTCAATAACCCCAATAAACGCCGCCGTATCGAAGAGAGCATCAAAAAATTCGCGATGCCCGATTCCGTCGATATGATAGTCGATAACGTATTTTCCGTAATGGGAATAATTTCAAATTCCAAATTCTAAATTATAAACTAAAGAAAGAAAAAACACAGAAGGAGGGAATAAGCGTTGGAACAGAAACAAAAATTCATGCGTAAAGACGCGGCAATCGCCGAAAATATGGGCCGTGTCGAAAAGAAACGCTCGCGCCGCAAAGTCGTTTTCGCGCTGCTTGTCATCGCCGTCGCGCTCGTGTTCCTCGCCGTCTGCTTCTTCGTGTTTTTAAAGGTAAAGTCCGTCGAGATCGTCGGCAATGAAAAATATTCCTACGATGAGATACGCGCCCTTATCCCCGTGAAAGAGGGCGATAATATCTATTCCTTCGATACCGAGGAGATAAAAGCCGAGATACTTCGTACTCTGCCTTACGTCGGTAAAGTCGAGATAAAACGCGACCTTCCCAAAACCCTCGTCGTTACCGTCGAGGAGGAAAAGCCCTATTTCGCCACCGACCTTGCGGGCGACGCCTATATCCTTTCTTCCGATCTGAAGGTTCTCGAAAAACGTCCCAAAACCGCCGCCAAACAAGTCGGTATCACCGTGCTTTCGCTTAACAGCGTCCGCCGCTGCGTGGTAGGGGAGACTATCGAATTCGTCGACGGCAGAACTGCCGACGCGATAGTCGGTATTTATAAAGAACTCGAATATAACTATATCGCCGATAAAATAGTTTCGCTCGATATCCGCTCCCGCTTCGACATTTATTTCAACTACGAAAACCGTTTTAAGGTTTATTTCGGCGATATGGAAAAAGCCGATATAAAGGTCCGCTTCCTCGTCGGAATAATCGACGAATTGTACCCCGATTCGACGGGAACGATAGATATTTCCGACAGCAACGAAGCCGCCGTCGCGCTCTATTAAGTAAATTTCTGCCTCTTTTTTTAATTTTTGGGGCAAATTTATAACAAAAAACAAAAAAACTCTTGCATTTCAAAAAAAAACATATTATTATAGTGATGAATAAAAATAAATAGCATATTTGGAGGTTCAAAAATGAACAATATGATCGAAGACACCAATAAGGTCGTCATTAAGGTCATCGGTGTCGGCGGCGGCGGCGGAAATGCCGTCAACCGTATGATTTCCACTTTCGAAAAGGGCGACGTTGAATTCATCAACGTCAATACCGATACCCAGATACTCGTCAAATCCAGCGCTCCCACCAAAATAGCCATCGGCGACAGGATCACCAAAGGCCACGGCGCGGGCTCGAATCCCGAACTCGGCGAAAAAGCCGCCGACGAATCTCTCGAAGAGATCACCCAGGCTATCCAGGGTGCCGATATGGTATTCATCACCGCCGGTATGGGCGGCGGAACCGGTACGGGTGCCGCTCCCGTTATCGCCAAAGTTGCCAAATCTCTCGATATACTTACCGTTGCCGTCGTTACGAAGCCTTTCGTTTTCGAAGGCAAAAGACGTATGGAGCAGGCTGAAGCCGGTATAGCCAAACTTGCCGAAAACGTTGACTCTCTCATCGTTATCCCCAACGAACGCCTCAAACTCCTTACCGATAAGAAGATAACCTTCTTAAACGCTTTCCAGGAAGCCGACGATATCCTTCGTAAAGGCGTCCAGAGCATCTGCGAACTCATCACCGTCGAAGGCGTCATCAACCTTGACTTTGCTGACGTTTCCGCCGTTATGTCCAACGCCGGCCTCGCTCATATGGGCGTCGGCGCCGCCAAGGGCAAAGATAAAGCCGAACAGGCTGCCAAACTCGCTATGTCCTCCCCGCTTCTCGAAACCAACATCAGCGGCGCTCGCGGCATAGTCATCAATATCACCGCTTCTCCCGATATCGGTCTCGACGAGGTCGATTCCGCCGTCGCGATGATCACCAACGAAGCTCAGCCCGACGCTACCATCATCTTCGGTGCCGCGTTCGACCCGACTCTTGAGGACGAAATGCACGTTACTCTTATCGCCACCGGTTTCGATGCCGATAAGAAAGCTACCGACGTAAAACGCCAGATGGCTCAGGCAGAAGCCGCTCAGAAAGCTTCCTCCGTTGACGAGATCAAAGATCCCGAATCCTCTGATATCGACGATCTTATCAAGATGCTCAACAAGAGATAAAAATAATAAAATGCCCGTTTCTGCGGGCATTTTATATTTCTTGCGAAAGTTTACTTTCGCACATTAAAAGTTTTTCGCTTCCTTTTTTCAAAAAGGAAGAAAAATACAAAAAACCCCGAAAGGAATAAGAAAAAATGGCAAAATACCGTGTAGTCTGCTCAAATTGCGGAGAAGCGCTTGACGTTTCCGACGATTGCAAATGCGCTAAATGCGGCGCGGATATCGTGATACCCCGCGGAGGGATGTTACAGATTTACAGAATGGGTAACTTCATCGGCAGCGCCGCCGCGTTCGGAATTTATATCAACGAAATTCCCTACGGCCACATGGCAAACCGTCAAACCTGCTGTATCCCGCTCGCGTTCGGGCAGTATAAAATACATATCACCTGCGGAATGAACAGAAGATGTAACGACCCCGTGATAACGCTGACCCCCGAAAACCCGATATCCTACCAGAAGGTGCATATCAAAATGGGCGCGTTCTCCAATACGCAGGTCGTAGAGCCCGCCGCACCTAATGAGATGCCTCCAATCGAATAACGGCGGTTAAAATTCCGTGATGCTTCGTCATCTTCGGGGATAAAAGCTCAGTCATTTACGGATAGTAAACTCCGTTCGCTTTTACCCCTCGTTTCCTCGCCTGACGAAATTTTTTCTCGCCGTTAACACATACATATAAAATGATAAAAAAGGTGCATTTTCTCAATGCACCTTTATTTTTTTCTCCCGCGAAAGTTTACTTTCGCGCTTTAAAAGCTTTTCGGTTCCTTTTCACGAAAAGGAACAGCGCTTTAAAAGCTTTTCGGTTCCTTTTCACGAAAAGGAACAGCGCATTAAATGCTTTTTGGAACACCTTTTTCACGAAAAAGGTGTTAGGTTTTCGCGCACCTTTTTTTAAAGGCACAAAAACTCATTTGTTTATATCAAACGTCTTCAT
>JAZUJV010000339.1:0-20033 GCA_045642945.1 Eubacteriales bacterium
CTCTCACCACGACTTATACTGCTTCTCAGGGTCTTCTTCTTATGATCCCGAATATGTATAAGATCGCCGGCGATCTTCTCCCCGGTGTTATCCACGTATCTGCCCGCTGCGTAGCTTCTCACGCACTTAACATTTTTGGCGACCATTCCGACGTCATGGCCTGCAGACAGACCGGTTTCGCTATGCTCTGCGCTTCCAACGTACAGGAAGTTATGGACCTCGGCGCAGTCGCGCATCTTGCCGCTATCGAAGGCAGAGTACCTTTCGTACACTTCTTCGACGGTTTCCGTACTTCTCATGTGATCCAGAAGGTCGAAGTCTGGGATTACGAAGATCTTAAAGAAATGTGCAACATGGATGCCGTAAAGGCGTTCAGAGAAAGAGCTCTCAACCCCGAACATCCCGTTCTTCACGGCACCGCCCAGAACCCCGATATCTTCTTCCAAGCACGTGAAGCAAGCAACCCCTATTACAATGCCGTTCCCAAAATCGTTGAAAAATACATGGCGAAAGTCAACAAGAAGATCGGTACCGATTATAAGCTCTTCAACTACTACGGCGCTCCCGATGCCGAAAAGGTCATCATCGCTATGGGTTCCGTATGCGATACCATTGAAGAAACTGTTGACTATCTCAACGCACACGGCAAAAAAGTCGGTCTCGTAAAAGTCAGACTTTACCGTCCGTTCGTTAAAGAAAAACTTATCGCCGCTATCCCCGAAACCGTTAAGAAGATCGCTGTTCTTGACAGAACTAAAGAGCCCGGCGCAGGCGCAGAGCCGCTCTTCCTCGACGTTGCCAACGCTTTACGCGGAAGCAAATTTGCCGATGCGCTTCTCGTAGGCGGCAGATACGGTCTTGGCTCCAAAGATACCACTCCTGCCTGCATCTTCGCTGTATATAAGAATCTTGACGCCGCCAAACCTATCGACGGATTCACCGTCGGCATAAACGACGACGTTACCAAACTTTCTCTTAAGATAAAAGATGCTCCCAATACCGCGGGCAAGGGAATCGTTTCCTGCAAATTCTGGGGCCTCGGCTCTGACGGTACCGTCGGCGCCAACAAGAACTCCATCAAGATCATCGGCGACCATACCGATAAATACATTCAGGCTTACTTCGCATACGACTCCAAGAAGTCCGGCGGTATCACCGTAAGCCATCTCCGTTTCGGCGACACTCCCATCAGATCTACCTACCTTGTCGCAAACGCCGATTTCGTCGCTTGCCACAATCCTTCCTATATAGATAGATACGATATCACCGAAGACCTCGCCAAAGGCGGCACCTTCCTTCTCAACTGCCAGTGGACTCCTGCCGAGCTCGAAGAAAAACTTCCCGCAAAGGTCAAGAGAGACATTGCCACGAAGAAAGTTAACTTCTATATCATAGACGCTATCTCCATCGCTCGCAACATCGGCCTCGGTAACAGAACCAACACCGTTCTTCAGAGCGCGTTCTTCTCCCTTGCCAACATCATTCCTTCTGCCGACGCTATCGAATATATGAAGAAAGCGGCTTACAAGAGTTTTGCTAAGAAGGGCGACGACGTTGTTAATATGAACTACGCCGCTATCGACCAGGGCGCAAACGCTTACGTCAAAGTCGACGTTCCCGCCGCTTGGGCAAACGCCGTTGACGAAGTTAAACCCGAAGTCAAACTCGAAGGCAGAGAAGAAGTTGTTAAGTTCGTTAAGAACATCCTCGAACCCGCAAACGCACAGAAGGGCGACTCTCTTCCCGTTTCCACCTTCCTTGAAGGCGCTGACGGTACGTTCCCGCAGGGTACCGCCGCTTACGAAAAACGCGGTGTTGCAGTTACCGTTCCCGATTGGAACCCCGAAAACTGTATCCAGTGTAACTTCTGCTCTCTCGTTTGCCCGCATGCAGCGATCAGACCTATCGCCATGACCGACGCCGAAGCGGAAAAACATCCCGACTTCAAACTCGTTCCCATGACCGGTATGCCCGGATATAAATTCGGTATCACCGTTTCTGCTCTTGACTGTCTCGGCTGCGAAAGCTGCGTACAGATCTGCCCGGGCAAGAAGGGTGAAAAGGCTATCAAGATGGCTCCTATCGAAGGTCAGCTCAAATTCCAGAACGCTTTCGACGCAAGCTACGAATATGCCGACAACAAAGAAGTTCTCGCTAAATTCAAACCCGACACCGTTAAAGGCAGCCAGTTCAAACAGCCGCTTCTCGAGTTCTCGGGCGCATGCGCAGGCTGCGGCGAAACTCCTTATGCAAAACTTATAACCCAGCTCTTCGGCGACAGAATGTTCATCGCCAACGCTACAGGCTGTTCTTCCATCTGGGGCGGCTCCGCGCCTTCTATGCCGTACACCGTAAACAAGAACGGACACGGTCCCGCATGGGCTAACTCCCTCTTCGAAGACAACGCCGAATTCGGTCTCGGCATGGCTACCGCTATGAACGCTCGCAGAGCACGTCTTGCCGAAGCAATCGCGAAGGTTGCCGAAGCTGAATGTGCCGGCGACGATATAAAGGCTGCCGCAAAAGAATGGCTCGAAGGCAAAGATTGCGCCGAAGCTTCCAAAGCAGCAGGCGAAAAACTCGTTGCCGCTCTTAAAGCTTGCGACTGCAACGGCGAAACCAAGAAAGAAATCCTTGAAAACGCCGATCTTCTTACCAAGAAATCCATGTGGATATTCGGCGGCGACGGCTGGGCTTACGATATAGGCTTCGGCGGTCTCGACCACGCTCTCGCTTCCGGTGAAGACATCAACATCTTCGTCTTCGATACCGAAGTATATTCCAACACCGGCGGACAGGCTTCCAAGTCCACTCCTACCGGCTCTGTTGCTAAATTTGCCGCTGCAGGTAAGTCTGTCAAGAAGAAAGACCTTGCCGCAATCGCAATGTCCTACGGTTACGTATACGTAGCACAGATCGCTATGGGTGCCGACTACAACCAGGCAGTCAAGGCTATCGCCGAGGCTGAAAAGTATCACGGTCCGTCCCTCATTATCGGTTACGCTCCTTGTATCAACCACGGTATCAAGAAAGGTCTCGGTACCTCGATGCTCGAAACCAAAGCTGCTGTTGCTGCAGGTTACTGGTTCAACTTCCGCTACAATCCCGAACTCGTTGCCGAAGGCAAGAATCCGTTCGTGCTTGACAGCAAAGAACCGACCACCTCTTACAAGGACTTCATCCTCACCGAAACCAGATACAGTTCTCTCGTTAAGACCTTCCCCGACAGAGCAGGCAACCTCTTTGATACTGCTGAACAGCAGGCAAAAGATAAATACGCCGCTCTTAAGAAAAAGGCTGAAAACTGATATTTGATATTTTCAAAGCGTGCGGGCGCTCATAACGCCCGCACTATTTCAAAAAAGGAGAATTCGAATGGCTAATAACAATCTGCCTAAAGGATCGAACAACAAACTGATACCTATTATCGGAGCGGTAGTTGCTTTGATAATGCTTGTCTCGTTTGTTTTGGCATTGTCAAAGTTTTCTAAACCGGGTATTGATGTCGAATCTTCTGAAGAGCCGTCGAAGGCTGTCGAAGAATCTTCGGAAAATATCGTTGAGGAAAGCTCTGAAGTGTCTTCTTTTGAGAAACACGAATATTACGACAAACTGAATTTTGAAAATCTAAGCGTCCGCAACGATGAAATTATAAACGGACCGCTTGCCGCGATAAAAGACGACAGCAAGGGATATCCTTATATCGATCAGTCCAAGATGGTCAAAATCAGCAACGTAAAGACGCCGCAGGTATACGGTCTTGCCAATACCTCGCTGTCTATATATTCAGAAGCCATCAAAGGGATTGACCCGTTTATAGTCGAGTTCTATAATAACGTTCCGAAAAACGGAATGATCATAAGCAAGGCTTACGTTTCGGGCGATTCCATTTCTCCCGCAGACGGCATCATCGACCTTACGACAGGATATTCGGTTCAGTTCGGTATCTATAATACTTCTTATAAGTTTACAGACGACGATTTCAGTTTCTTGCCGGATCAGGCGTACAAATACGGCGTTATCCAGAGATACCCTGTTGGTAAGGAACAGTCCACGAACCATAGCAGCGACTATTCTATTTACAGATACGTCGGAGTTGCTCATAGCGCGTATATGAAAATATATAACCTTTCGCTCGAGGAATATCTCGATAAGCTTCGTACGGAAAAAGTAATAGAGTTCGAGACTGATTTGGTTCCTGACACGGTTTTCGTTTCCTATTACGTTCCTACTGCCGAAGGCGAAGAAACCACGAACGTTAAGATTCCGGAGCAGGGAAGATATGAATATACGATATCCGGCGACGGCACTTCCGGCTTTATTGTAACCGTAAGCGTTAAAACAACCAATATCGAATAAGGATACTGCTCATACAAACTTGTCGAAAAACCGGCTTTTCGCCGGTTTTTTGTTGTATCTACGTAAGAACAAATGTTTTGTATATATGTAAGAAGTGTAGAAAATACATTGAATGAATTGTATACAATTACCCTTAAAAACCGCAAAAAATGCCGACGGCTATATATATGAAATATACTAAATTGCACCTTTGAATTTATGTATTTTTACTATTTTCATAAATGGTTATTCTATGCCGTAGGAAATAATAACGTCGCGAAAAGTCGGAAAATGCCCATAAATAAAGCGTTTTTTGCCGATGACTGTATTTGACGCTGCAAATTTTTCAAAATGTAAAATTCTTTACGCATCAATTGATTTCGGGACAATATGATAGACGCAATTTTAAAAAAGCAAATTTGTTGATAATGTGAAAAACGTTTCGGCTTGTGTATAAAATGCCTTAACGGAAAAACGTTTTTATATGCACTCTTGACAAAAAATACCGCTCGTGTTATTATCTTATAGAATAAATATAGGGGTGTATTATGCACTTTTGTATTTAAAGAATTTTCCGGGAGGAAATGCAATGATTGGACACAGGAGAAAAACCAAAGCACTCGGCACTCTTGCGCTGATTCTCGTGCTGCTGTTTACGGGTATCGGCGAATTCAGTGCCGCTGCAGTCGGCGATTACTTCAACGGTTCAGAGTCCATGTACCGTACCAACCTCGATGACGTTGAGAAGTTCCTTACTTCTACGACCTATAGCGACTATCTCTACGTCTACGGCAATACGGAAATGGGCAAAGAAATCGTTATTGATCTTGCCGATTACGACCAAGAAACCACCAATTGCACCGTTAAGCTCGTTGATGATCTTGACGGCTCAAACGGCCCGGTACTCGTCTGCGGTGACGAAGGTACCGTCAACTGGACGTTGAATTTTGACAAAGACGTCAGATACAACGTTTACGTTGAATACTACACGGGCAACGTCGATTACGGTGAACACCTAATCGGCAAATCAGTAGCTGCCGAGAGATACGTTCTCGTCGACGGAAACGTTCCTTACGAAGAGGCGCGTTCCGTAGTATTCAAAAAAGCTTGGACCGACTCGTACAACTCTCTCGACGACAACGGCAAGATCATTACCAATGCCGACGGCTCGAAGAAAACGTATCTGTCCTCCAGCGATGAATTCGTTGATTTCGTTATCAAAAACGAAAACAACCAGAAAGACAGCACCAGACTTTTCGTTAAAGATATCAACGGTAACGAGCTTAAACCGGACAAATCGCTCGCTTCCATTTGGACGAACGGATTTATCCATGACTCTACCGGATATTTCAGCGAACCGCTCAGCTTCTATTTCTCCGCAGGAACTCATACCTTCGGATTCCAGTCTATCAGAGACCCGCTCGCTATAAAATGCATCAAGCTTGTTGCGGCAGACGCTGATTTGACCTATGAAGAATATCTTGCAAAAAATTCAGACAAACCCGACTATAAGGGTGATACGGTTACCATACAAGCCGAATATCCTTATATGACCTCCGACAACACCATTTATTCTCTTAACGACAGATCCTCGAGCTACACCGTTCCTCAGGACTCTTCGCTTATCCGCCTTAACAAAATCGGCGGCGATAAATGGCAGCACGTCGGCGAATGGATCGAATGGAAAGTCGATATTCCCGAATCCGGATTCTATAAGATCGTTCCGAGAAGCATCCAGAGTTTCTACTCCGGTATCTACGTTTCCAGAAAGATCTACATAAACGGCGTTCTTCCTTTTAAAGAAGCCGGCAACCTCAGATTCGAATATTCTTCCGAATGGAAGAACGATTCTCTTAAAGACGGTAATACCGAATTCAAGTTCTATCTTGAAAAGGGCGTCAACACCATCAGGATGGAAGTCGTTCTCGGCGATATGTCCGAAATACTCGGTACCGTCGAAAACAGCCTTAACGCTATCAACAGCTATTACCGTAAGATTCTTATGATAACCGGCCCCGATGCCGACGAATATCGTGATTACGGTTTCGATAAACTCGTTCCCGACGTTCTTAAAGGACTCAGAACTCAGTCCGAAGAGCTTTACAGAGTGTCTGACCTTCTTACCGAACTTACCGGTGCGAAAGGTGAACATTCCTCCACGCTTGACCGTGTTGCTCTTATCTGCGAACGTATGGGCAAATATCCCGAGACCGTCGCCGCACAGATGTCTCAGTTAAAAGACTACAGTGCTTCGCTCGGTACATGGCTTACCGATACGCAGAACCAGCCGCTCGATATCGACTCGATTTCTTTCCAGGCGGTAGATGCTGAATCTCCCAAAGCAGAGCCTGGCTTCTTCGGCGGACTTTGGTACGAGCTCCAGAAGTTCTGGATGTCGTTCTTCTCCGACTACAACTCCCTCGGTTCTGTCGAAGAGAATGTCGCTTCCGCTAAAGATATAAAGGTAGAAGTTTGGACTGCTACTTCCAGAGACCAGGCACAGATACTCAGAAGTCTTGCCGACGATTCGTTCACTCCGAACTACGAAGGCATCAATGTTGAGATCAAACTGGTCGTCGGCGGTACACTGCTTCCCGCTACTCTTGCGGGAACCGGTCCCGACGTATACCTCGGCGGCGGACAGGGCGATCCTGTCAACTACGCTATCCGTTCTGCCGTGCTTTCGCTCAATACCAAAACGAACAATCCCGATATCGGATTTAACTTCTGCGATCTCGAAAATTCGGTTTGGAACGATGCAAGCAAATATCCCGCTTATGCAAACCTTATTAAATCGGGCACCATAAAGGACTTCAACGAAGTTTCCGATTGGTTTGCGGATCAGGCGCTCGTTCCCGTAACTCTTTATGGCGAGACCTACGCTATCCCGATGACGATGTCCTTCTCAATGATGTTCTACCGCAAGGATATATTCGTTGAACTCGGCATCGACGTACCTAACACTTGGGATGATTTCTACGATATTATATATTCATTGCAATCCAACTCCCTTTATATAGGATTTCCTACCGGTACAGGCGGATCGATGATACTTATGTATCAGCAGAACGAACCGTACTATGATGAAGGTAACTACGATTACTACATCGACCTGTTCAGAAAGTATTACTACGAAGGCGACGCTAAGGATTACGACAAGCTTTCGGCACAGCAGCTTGCTGAGCTTGACAAGAAGATCGCCGACGAAGGTCTTACTTACGTAGACGATGAAGGCAACATCCGCCCGAAGACCGACGGTATGACGATCAACCTCGACTCCGACTTGTCGCTCGCAGCTTTCAAGGACGTATGCCAGTTCTTCACGATGTACGATTTCCCCGTAACTTACAGCTTCGCAAACCGTTTCCGTTCAGGTGAACTTCCGCTCGCGATTATAGACTATACATCTTATAATACGCTCGTCGTATTCGCGCCGGAAATCAACGGTCTTTGGGAGTTCTCGCCGCTTCCCGGCGTTGCCAACGAACTCACACAGGAAATCAACAACTCCACCATCGGCGGTATATCGACCGTAATGATGATGCGTTCCGTTAATGAAGAAAACGCTCTCGGCGCATGGGCATTCATGCAGTGGTATATGAGCGCCGAAGTACAGAGCGCTTACGGCAACGAAATGGTTGCACTCCTTGGCCCGTCGGCTAAACAGCCTACCGCCAACATCAACGCTCTTGCCAATATGTCTTGGTCCACCGATGAATATAACAACCTCTTCTCGCAGTTCAAAGCAGTTGCTTGTACTCCCGAGTATCCCGGCAGCTATATCATCGGACGTTATACGAACTTCGCGTTCCTTAACGTATACAATGACGACGACGATCCCGTTAAATCGCTTCAATCTTACGTAACCGACATCAACGTCGAGCTTACGAGAAAGAGAGAAGAGTTCAATCTTCCGACTTCCGATACTATTAAAGAAATGGAAGCGGCGGTCAAAGAAAAATTCAAAGATGAGGAGGGGAATAACTGATGGGTAAAGAAAAAGCCGTTATCAGATCGGATATGTCCAAGTTCAAATGGACACTCAACGAGATGAAGAAGAACAAAGCAGGATATTTCATGGCTCTTCCGTTCTTCATTCTGTTCTTCGTATTCACGGTTGTTCCGGTCGTCCTCTCATTCATCCTCGGTTTTACCACGTTTAACCTTCTTGAATGGCCTACCTTCGTTTTCATGGATAACTATATAAGACTTATCCTCGACGATGACGTTTTCCTTACGGCTATCAAGAACACCCTTAAATTCTCGGTCATCACCGGCCCGGGTTCCTATCTTC
This sequence comes from Eubacteriales bacterium, assembly GCA_045642945.1. GTDB lineage: Bacteria > Bacillota > Clostridia > Oscillospirales > CAG-382 > Coliplasma. The sequence continues at coordinate 8,633 of JAZUJV010000339.1, forward strand.
TTTCGATGATGTTCGCTTGGTTTATCAACGAACTTCGCCCGAAGATAAGAGCGATCGTAACCGTTCTCTTCTACGCTCCGTCTATCTCCGGTCAGGTATACTTGATTTGGACGATATTCTTCTCGGGTGACCAGTACGGCTACGTAAACGCTTGGGGCATCAAACTCGGCTTGCTCAACGAGCCGATACTCTGGTTCCAAAACGAAAAATACATCTTCGGTTTGATCGTAGCAGTCGCGCTGTGGACCTCGCTCGGTACTTCGTTCCTTACCTTTATTGCCGGCTTCCAGGTCGTTGATAAGAGCTTGTACGAAGCGGGCGCTGTCGACGGTGTCAAGAACCGCTGGCAGGAACTGTATTACATCACATTGCCTACGATGCGTCCTCAGATGATGCTCGGTGCAATACTTGCAATCACCGGCTCCTTCGGTTTCGGTGCGGTCATCACCGACCTCGTCGGATTCCCGAGCCCGAACTATTGCGCACATACGATAATGCACCACCTTTCCGACTACGGTAATACACGTTTCGAAATGGGTTATGCTTCCGCGATAGCGACGATACTGTTCTTTATGATGATCGGCGCCAACGTTTTGGTAACTAAGATTCTCAGAAAGGTAGGTACGTGATAATGTCTTTAGACACGCTTAAAACAAAATGGCGTAACTACCGCAACAAGAGGGAAATGAACAAAGCCCAGTTCACGCGTTCCATTACGCGTTCGACCGGCGGCGACGTAGGCATATTCATTATGCTCGGTATCGTTGCGGTCGTCATGGTGCTCCCGATGGTATACGCGATATGCCAGTCGTTAAAGCCTCTTGACGAACTCTTCGTATTCCCTCCGAGATTCTTCGTCGTAAATCCCACGTTCAAAAACTTCCGCGACCTGTTCAACCTTATGAACCAGTCGTGGGTACCGTTCTCGAGGTACATATTCAACACCGTTCTTATTTCGGTCGTCGGTACCTTCGGTAACGTTATATTTGCTTCCTACGCTGCATACGCACTTGCCAAGATCAGATTCCCCGGCAGAAAGTTCCTCTTCTCCGTAGTCGTCTACTCCCTTATGTTTAACTCTACGGTTACCGGTATCACGAACTTTATCACGATGTCTGCTCTCGGCTGGGTCGATACTTATTTCGCAATCATCGTTCCCGCATGGTGCTACACCTTCGGTCTTTACCTGATGAAACAGTTTATGGAAACCAACGTAAACGACTCGGTTCTTGAAAGCGCACGTCTTGACGGCGCGGGAGAAAACCTCATCTTCTGGAAAATCGCAATGCCGATGGTCAAGCCCGCATGGATCACGCTTATCATATTCGTATTCAAAGATCTGTGGAACATGGGCGCGAGCATGTATATTTACAGCGAACAGCTCAAAACCTTCAACTACGCTATCAGCCAGCTCGTTACCGCCGGTATCGCACGTTCCGGTGTATCGGCTGCCGCAACGGTCGTTATGATGATCGTACCGATCACGGTGTTCATTATCACTCAGAGCAACGTTATCACTACGATGTCCGCGTCCGGTATGAAAGACTAAGGAGGGCGAACGTATGAAAAGCAAAATATTCAAAGTCGCACTTATCTGCTTAGTCCTCACGATGATCGTCGGTACCGTTACCGCGAGTGCCGTCGTTCCTTATACTTCCTATACTTACAGTGTAGGCGGTGTAATGCAGCAAAGCCCCCACGCTTACGTTCCTCTTAAAACTATCAACAGTGCTTCGATAAGCGCTTCCGTACTTCCCGAAGGAACCGCAAGCGACAACGCAAAAATTCTTTACGGCGACGGTAAGACCTTTACCGGTCTTGATTCGCCCAAAGATATTTTCGTCGATGATCTTAACGAGGTCTACATCGCGAATACCGGTAAAAACCAGGTAATCGTTCTTGACGAAAATTATAATCTTCGCCTCGTAATCGGCTCGTTCATCAACAATTTCGGCGTTCCCGATGCTCTCAACTCTCCGAGCGGTATTTTCGTAAACTCCAACGAAATATTCGTTGCAGATACCGAAAACTCCCGTATAGTCGTATTTGATAAGCTCGGTAACTTCGTCGATATCGTTCCCGAACCCGCGAGCGAAGTTCTTCCCGAAAACAGCGTATATAAGCCCATAGCTCTTTCGGTCGATAAAGCAGGACGTATATACGTCGTATCTTCCACCACCAACTACGGTGTTATCTCGATCAACCGCGACGGCTCTTTTAACGGATTTATCGGTCCGCAGAAAGTTACCTATAACCTCTGGCAGTACTTCCTCAGACTTTTCAAGACTAAGGAACAGCTTGCACAGAGCGAAAAGACGGTTTCCACCGAGTTCAATAACATCTGTATAGACCCCGACGGATTCATATACGTTACCACGAACTCCATCTCGGAGGCATCCGTTGCCAGCGCTATCATGGGCAGAAGCAAGAGCGGCGACTACGCTCCCGTTAAGAAGCTTAACCCGAACGGCAGCGACGTTATGAGCCGTAACGGCTTCTGGCCGCCTTCCGGCGAAATAGATTATGCCAATATGACTACCGCCGAAATTTCCACGTCCGGTCCTTCCTCGGTTCTCGACGTTGCGCTCGGTCCCAACAGTACCTGGAGCATCATCGACAACAAGAGGAGCAGGGTATTCACCTACGATTCGAGCGGCAACCTTCTCTTCGCGTTTGGCGATAAGGGCGACCAGCTCGGCAATATCTCCAACCTCGTTGCAATTGATTATCAGCAGACCAATATGCTTCTGCTCGACAGAAACACCTCTTCGTTTACGGTATACAAACGCACGAGCTACGGCGATCTGCTTGCACAGGCACTACAGAACACCGAAGACAAACAGTATGAAAAAGCTGTTGACTACTATATCGGTATTCTTCAGAGAAATAACAACTACGATACCGCGTACGTCGGCATCGCACAGAGTATGTATCGCGACGGCGAATACGTACAGGCAATGAAGTATTACAAGTACGCTTACGATACGGAAAACTATTCCGAAGCATATCAGGCGTACCGTAAGAACTGGATGGAAGATCACCTTTGGGTCATCGCGCTCGTGATCGTAGTTCTCATCTTCGCTCTTTCCAAATTCTTCAAATTTGCCGCAAAACGCAACAAAGTTCCCGCAAAAGAAGGAGTCAAGAGCAAATTCTGGAACGAAGTGCTCTACGGATTCCACATTATTCTTCATCCGTTCGACGGATTCTGGGATTTGAAGCACGAAAAACGCGGCAGCGTCAGAGGCGCAGTGTTCTGGCTCGCAATAACCGCGCTAACCTTCGTTTATCAGACCGCAGGCTCGGGATACCTCGTCAATCCTTACGGATCCTCGATGAGCTATTTCCTCTCCGCAATGTCCATTATCACTCCCGTCATCCTCTGGGTCCTCGCAAACTGGTGTTTGACGACCCTGTTCGAGGGTGAGGGAAGTCTTAAAGACGTTTTCATTGCGACCTGCTATTCTCTCGTTCCGCTTCCCATGCTCATTATCCCGACGGTAATGCTTTCCAACGTTATGACGCTTTCCGAACTTGACATCAACACGATGATCACTTCTCTCGCATTCGTATGGCTCGGAATCCTCGTATTCTTCGGAATGATGGTTACTCACGATTACACCCTCGGCAAGAACTTCCTTACCACTATCGGCACGATAATCGGCGTCGCATTCATAATCTTCGTCGTAGCACTGTTCTCCGCACTTTGCGCGAGGGTATTCAAGTTCTTCTACATCATTTACATCGAGCTCAAGTTACGCTGGTCGTAGAAAGGAGTGTATAAATAATAATGAAAACAAAACTTATTAGATTACTTGCACTCGTTTCCTGCGTCGCACTTTGCTTCGGCACCTTTGCCGGCATCGCAGCGTTCGCCGAAGATGAAACTTCGGGAACGAGCTCCGAACTTACCTGGGAAGATATCTGGAAAAACACCAAAGAACCCGCATATATGTCCACGGCGTTCGCTAACGTCAAGGAAAGAATACGCGGAAGCGGTGTTATCGAGCCGATGCAGCTTTACTGCATAGTCGACGGATATGCTTTCTACGGTGATCCTATTACCGGTGAAATGATCTTCCTCGTTCTTAAAGACCAGAATCTTACAAAAGATCAGGTCCTCGAAGGCGAAGACATTCCCGAATACAGCGCGTTCTATTGCACCAACCCCTATAACGCAGGTGCCGCTAAAGCTTTGGGCGCTACCAACGATACCGACGTAACCGAGAAAGCAAAGCTTCTCTCTCAGGTTATGATAAAGTATTCCGAAAACGACAAAGACAGCGAAATGAACTCGTTTAAAGATGCTGCCGCCAACAACCAGATAGTTGTTAAAAACATCCGCGGCGGTGTTCGTGCCGAATATACGGTAGGTCGTGAAGAGGTCATCTACCTCGTACCCCGTGTAATCCGCGCTACGAAATTCGATGCTCTTAAAGAACAGATCGCCACCAACTCCATGACGATCAGAGACTCCAAGACATTCGACGCGTTCTTCATTCTCAAGGATCTTAACGATAACACCCTTGCGGAGACCACGAAGAAGCTTATGGAGAAGGAATACCCGATAACGAAGGAATTCGCTATTCGCGTTTGCGAACCGGGCATTTCCACTCAGGAGCTTATCAGACTTGAAAAACTCGTAAAGAGCTATACCGACTACGACTACGATCAGCTCGAAGCCGACCACGCCGAAACGGAATATACCAACTCCGACGACGTGCCTCCGCTTTTCAAGCTCGCGCTTGAATATCGAGTTGAAGACGGCAACATTACCATAAGAATCAACGCCGGCAACATTCGTTTCGACTCTTCGGTATATAAACTTTCCGACGTTCTTATCCTTCCGTACGGCGGCGCGGCCGACGTTAACAACCAAGGCTATCTGTTCACTCCGAACGGCTCGGGCAGCGTTTTAAGATTCTCGGATCTTCCCAAAACGTTTACCAGCACCGACAGCCTTTACGGTCAGGACTACGCTTATCACTCTGTAAGCGGCGAAAACAAAGAAGTTTCGAGACTTCCCGTATTCGGCGTATATCAGAAAGTCGAAAAAGACAGCAAGCGTGAAGAACAGCAGCCCGTCATCGACCCCGAAACAGGCGAACCTGTAGTCGATGAAGAGGGTAACGTCGTTACCGAAACGGTTACCGTTGACGTTCCTCTTGAAATCGCATATCTTGCGGTTATTGAGGAAGGCGACTCGCTCGCAAAAGTCAACATTTCTTACGGCGGTGTCGTTCATAACTACGCTACCGTTTACACTTCGTTCAACCCGCGTCCCAAGGATTCCTACATTCTTGACGGCGGTATTTCCGCTGGTACCAACGCAATGTGGACGGTTGAATCGAAACGTAAATATACCGGCAACTTCAAGCTTCGTCTCTTCATCCTTGACGGTACTGAAGACGGCGACGTAGCCGAAAACGGCGCCGACGCCGAAAAATCCATTTCGGATATGGCGGCGGCATACAGAGGATACCTCGTACGCGAAGGCGTCCTTACCGAGATCAAAGACGTTAACAAAGATAACGTTCCGCTTTATCTCGAAACTCTCGGTGCTTTGAAAACCACCAAAACCGTTCTCGGCGTTCCCGTAGATACTACCGAAGCGCTTACCAGCTTTGAAGACGATATTACGATTCTCGAACAGTTGAGAAACGAAAGCAATATCAACAACATCAAGCTTATACTTAACGGTTGGTTCAACGGCGGTCTTATTCCCAAAATTCCGACTTCAATCGAAATAGAGGAATGCCTCGGAGACGAAGAGGGCTTTGAAAAACTTATAAGCTATGCCAAAGAACATAACGGCGTCAGTGTTTTCCCGAACTTTGAATTCACTATGGCGTTCAGCGACGGTATGTTCGATGATTTCAATCCGAGCGACGACCTCTCCCAGACGATCGACGAACGCAGTGCCTTTATGAGAGAATACGATCCCGTATGGCAGTGCTTCCTCACCAGTAACTACGGCGTTGTTTCTCCTTCGTTCTTCAAAAAGCTTTACGAAAAAGCTAACGAAGATTACTCCAAATACAATGTCGGCGCTATCTCGCTCGGAACGATGGGCAGATATCTTTCCTCCGACTTCAATAACGAAGATCCTCTCACCAGAGAAGATTCGAAGGAACTCGTTATCCAGCTTCTCGACAAAGTATCCAAAGATTACGATAAGGTACTTGTCCAGGCAGGTAACAAATATACGCTTCCTTACGTTTCCGATATCATCGAGCTTCCGCTTGACGACTCGAGATTTATGTATTCTTACGCGACTGTTCCGTTTATGAGCATGGTTCTCCACGGCTATAAAGAATATGCCGGTACCGCTCTTAACCTTGCAGGCGACTACAATTACCAGATACTTAAATCCATCGAGAGCGGCGCTGCTCCTTACTTCGTAGTTGCAAAGAACAACACTTCCAAGCTTAAAGAGTATAACTACTCTATCGTCAGCAAATACTATTCCGTCAGATACAGTATCTGGGTCAAGGATATCGTTACCGCCTACGCGGAAATCAACGATGCTTTGAAAGACGTTCAGGATTCCGAGTTCAAGAAGCATTCCTTCATGAACAACGACGGAACGGTAGTTTATACCGAGTATGAAAACGGTATAGGCTTCTATATCAACTACAACAACTTTGACTTTGAAATCGAAGGCACCGACATTACCGTACCCGCAAACGGATACGTTAAAGTCGCGAAAGACGGTTCGGTCATCAAAGTTACAACGTTAACTTCAACAGGGGAGGGTGAATAATGAACAATACGCAAGCAGCTGCAACCAAAAAGAAAAAATCACATTCCCTGGATACCCAGAAGTCAAGGATGGGTTGGGTGTTCGTCGCACCCTTCCTCATCGGCTTCTTCCTCATCTATCTTCCGATGATCGTAGAATCCATTAAGTTCTCGTTCATGAAGATGGACGCCCGTACGATGGAATTCGTAGGCTTTGAAAACTACAGTTACGCGCTGTTTACCGACGCAAACTACACGCAGACGCTTATCAGCAGTATCAAAGACCTTGTATTCAGCGTACCCGCAATCGTTATTTTCTCGCTCTTTATGGCAGTTCTTCTTAACCAGAAGATGCGCGGCAGAGCGATATTCAGAGCAATATTCTTCATCCCCGTTATAGTTTCCACCGGTATTATCGAATCCATCGACCTTCAGAATACGCTTGCTGCGAACATGGAACAGCTGAATGGTGCCGAAGACGGATTCGAAGGCGGAAGCTCGGGACAACAGATTATTTCCGCGCTGGACGTCAACAGGCTGTTTGCCGGAATGAGAGTCGGCGCAGGGCTTGTCGGATATGTTACTGACTTGGTAAACAACGTTTACGGCATTATCAACAAGTCCGGTGTTCAGATGCTTATATTCCTCGCCGGCTTGCAGTCGATTTCACCCGCGATTTACGAATCGTGCTACATCGACGGTGCTTCTTCCTGGGAAACCTTCTGGAAGATAACCTTCCCGATGATAAGCCCGATGATACTTGTCAATGCAATCTATACGGTCATCGACTCGTTTACTTCTCAGTCCAATCAGGTTATGAAATATATTTCTAACGTATACGGACAGGCAAACGGTTGGACCCGTTCTACCGCAATGGCATGGATGTACTTCCTGATAGTCGTTATTATGCTTGCTATCGTTGCCGCGATACTCAGTGCATACGTCTTCTATCAGAGAAAAGATACTTGATGAAAGGAGCGGTAAATAATGGATACTTCTGCAATGACAAAAGAAGAGCTTAAAGAGTATAAAAAACAGCTTAAAAAAGAAGAAGCCATCAAGAGAATAAAATCCGAAGAAAAAACCCCGTTCCTTTTGAGACTACGTTATAAGTATCTTACTCTTTACTTCCTTAAAAAAGTTCTTTGGGCGATATTCAGATTCGTCCTTCTCGTAGGTATTTCTTACGTCATACTGTTCCCGTACATCTCTAAAATCGCCGGTTCGTTCATGAGCAGGGAAGACTTTACCGACGTTATGGTACACTTGATTCCTAAGAATCCTACGCTCGATACCTACAAAGCTATCATCACAGATAACCAGTATTTCACGGCACTCTTTAATACGGCGCTCCTTTCGGTGCTTTGCGGTCTTTCGCAAACGCTTATCTGCTCGATCGTCGGTTACGGATTTGCAAAATTCAAATTCAAATTTAAAAAGCTGCTCTTTATGTGCGTTATCTTCACGATGATAGTCCCGCACGAAACCATCCAGCTTTCGATGTTTATGAAATTCAAAGCATTCGATATCTGGGGCATTTACGGGTTTATTTCGGGTCTGTTCGGCTCTACACATGAGATCAGTATGCTTAATACATACTGGCCGTTCGCAGTGCTCTCGCTCACCGGTCTCGCCTTTAAAAACGGTTTGTTCATATACATTATGAGACAGTATTTTAACGGCGTTCCCGATGAACTTGAAGAAGCGGCTTACGTCGACGGCGCCGGAGTTATCAAGACTTTCGTCAAGATAATTATTCCGATGGCTATTCCGATGATGGTCACGATATTCATGTTCTCGTTCTCGTGGCAGTGGTCCGATACGTTCTATACCGGATTGTTCTTCACGAGCTCCAAAGCGAGACTCCTGCTTCCGAAGATCGTTAAGATACCCGCATCGCTTGATACGGACTATGTAGCGCAGACGACTTATGAAACCGCAATACGTAATACGTGTGGCTTGCTTATACTCGCTCCTCTTGTAATTATTTATATGTTTGCACAGAGAACGCTTATCGAAGGCGTTGAACGAAGCGGTATTACAGGCTGATCATTTCATAAAACAAACTCGCCGTGTTTATTCGCGGCGAGTTTCTTTTTTCGATAATACGATATTGTTCTTGAAAATATTTAAGCCGTATGATATAATCGTAAAAGAAAAATACACAACGGAGGGCATTATATGAAAAAAATATTTTGCTTTGTAATTTGCTTATTGATGCTGCTTTCGGTTTTCCCGTCGTTTGCGTTTTCCAAAACCGATGCCGCGGATATTGTCGTTGACGGAAAGATAAACGAAGCTGCCTGGAACGAAAAAGATTGGACTGAAGTCGACCAATCGAACGGATTCTGGCAGGACGTTCCGAAAACAAGCGACGAGTTAAGCTATAAATTCCGTCTCGTTGTAGATGATAAAAACCTTTACGGCGCCTTTGAAGTCAACGCAGACGCAATCGAAGGCGGCAACGGATACGGAACTAATGTACGCATCTGGTTTAATACCAACGAATCCGCTTTTTGCTATACTCATTTTTACGATTCTTTCATATCCGACGGAAAAATCGCAACCAAATCAAAATATAACCTTTCTACTTCGATAAACTCCGCTGCGGATATCATAGACAGCGGGATGAAGGCCGCGTGCACGATTTCGAGCGGAAAAACTGTTTTTGAATTTTCGATACCCATTTCCGAATTCGGCGGCGAAAACGGATTCCGCTATTATATCGCAGTTTCCAACTGCAAGAACGAAAACCTTTGTCTCTACTATCCCGTTTCTAACTATGTTGAAGGTATGCGCTCCAACGTTCTTCCGTATCACTCTTGGGATTATGACAACGACGGTGAATACGGCATCACTGCGCCCGATGACGACGATGATGACGATGACGATGACGATGACGACGAGCCGAAGGAGTGCCCTGAACTCGGCGTTACATATTCGGGCGGATGCTATGGAAAAGGCGAATATATCTATAATGTTCCCGCGGGAGTTTCTTCTTCCGAATTTTTGAAAGCGGAACCCCAGCTTAAAAAAGTTACTTCTTCTCACACTTTTGTCGCAACGGGCGACGAAGTAAAGGATAAACAGGGAATAGTTTATCAGGCCGTTATCTACGGCGACGTAAACTGCGACGGCAAAGTAAACGCTAACGACTATATGCTTATGAAGCGTTTCTATCTCGGAACGTTCACTCTCGAAGGTGCTCAGCTTGAAGCGGCAAAAGCCGGAGACAAGATGAAAACCAACGATTATCTTCTTGTCAAGCGTGCCGTTCTCGGTACTTTTGACCTCGCTTCTTATCGCGCTAAACGCTTGAAAGCCAATAACGAAGGCATAAAAGTCGCTTATATTCCGCTTGACAACCGTCCTGTTAATAAGGATAGGGTGGAATATCTTACAGCCGCATCCGGCATCGAGTTGCTTATTCCCGATGAAGACCTTTACCGCACCGCGCTCGATAATATGACTCCGAACAAAAACGGATCTACCTACGGCGACAGGAAAAAACTTCTCGAATGGCTCAAGGGTGTTGAGGATGAATGCGACTATTACGTTATCTCGCTCGACCAGATGATTTCCGGCGGTCTCGTTTCTTCCCGCTGGCTCGATAATACCGACCTGACGCTTGAAACTGAGATAGCTGATTATTTTATTAATCTTTCGAAAACTAAACACGTCGTTCTCTTTGATACTGTAATGCGTCTTGCGCCGACGCTCGGATATGCGGGATACGATATGGACGATTATACCGCACTTCGCGAATATGCCCGCATCGCCCGTAAACAGTTTTCGGGTGATGCACTCAACGTTGATAACATTATCGCGAACTACCGCATCGGTCAGAATGGAAGCGAGATAAAAACCGATATTTCCGAAGCGAAACTCGTTAAGTACTTCGATTCCCGTGCGAGAAAACTTCGCACCATGGACTATATATTAAGAGCCGCTTCCGACGATATTGAAGCTATCTATATCGGCGTCGACGACTCCAGCCCCCAGGTAACCGTCCAGACAAACGAAATCAATTATCTCGAGTCTATCGGCGGCGACAATATGACGCTCTTTGCCGGCGCCGACGAGCTCGGGCTTATGGGCATCGCAAAGGTTATGACGTTGATCTATGGTCAAGCAAACTGCAACGTTACCTATTTCGGCGGCGGCGAAAACCTTCCTGCCGACGATTACGATATAAGTACTCTTAAAAATTGCGTACAGAAGCATCTTCTCTCTATCGGCGCAACGGCCAGCTCGGCCGATGAAGAAGCGCTTCAGGTACTCGTTCTTACGAGAAACTATTCAAATTCTTCCGCCGACGCTCTTATCAATAAAGCGAAAGAGCTTCTCGCGGAAAATAAACCCGTTTGCATTGCGGACTGCTCCGGACGCGGGAAAGGCGCATATTTCTTCGAAGCATTATTAAAAGATGACAGCGGTCTCGAACTTAGCAAATTGCTTGGTTATTCCAACTGGAATACCGTTGGTAACGCTTTCGGCATAGCATCTTCAAACGCTGTTTCGAGATATATGTATCTCTATCACGGTGCCGGCGCTACCGCATATTCCAACGATAACTTTTTAAGAGTTTCTTCCTTCTCGTTCACAAAAGATATTTCTTACCGAGTCAATAGCATTTCCAATTTAAACGATACGTCCTATT
>JAZUJV010000340.1:0-2033 GCA_045642945.1 Eubacteriales bacterium
CATCGAGGTCCTCGAGCATCTTTATACCTTCGACACGCCCTATGACGCTTTTGAATGTGCGTACGGACTTATAAAGGAAATAGTAGATTCGCTATGAAAACAAAAAACGCATTGAGAAAAATATATGCTTTCGCTTCAAAGCATAAGTATGTTTCGTGTGCGGCGGCAGGCGGGATTTATTCGCTTGCCTTTTTTTGCGGTCATCTTTTCGTTACAGCGTTTGCGGGACTTGTTTTATTCTTCCTTATGGCGTTTGAAAAGTGCGGAAACGGTTTTTTTCCGAAAAAAATCTTCCGCAAAACGTTCTGCTTCTCGCTCGGATTCTATATCCCGCTTTATTCGTGGTTTTACGTTCTGTATCCGTTTGAAGCGTTCGGATTTTCGACGGCGGAAGGCATATTCATCGTTATCGCCGCGGATATTGGGCTCGGCGTTTTCCATTCGCTTATAAATTCCGCTTCGTTCTGCCTGCTTTATCTGTTTCCGAAGAATACGAAGCTTCTTCCGCTCGGTTCGGGCTGCTGTATGATGATAAGCGAATTCATAATATCAAACCTCGGCTTTTTGTCGTTCCCGTGGGGGATCGCGGCAATCGGTGTTTACAGATTTCTTCCGCTTATCCAGATAATCTCCGTCGTCGGAACTTACGGCATTGCGCTGATAATGGGGTGCTTCTGCGCTTCCGCTTCTGTCGTCTGCCGCGGATTCCGCAAAAAAGAGCTGTTGAATACCGCTGCATATATCGGCGTTCCGCTTATTATAGGGGGTTTTCTGCTTCTCATTCCTGCCGGCGAAAAAGACAATATGCAGCATCTTACCGTTTCCTGCGTACAGGGGAACATTTCCTCAATGGAAAAATGGGATTCGGACAGACTTGATCACATAATAGAAACCTACGTCAGTCTTGCCGAAGAAGCCGCTTCCGGCGGTGCCGAGCTTGTCGTTCTTCCGGAATCGGCTATCCCCGCAAGGCTCACCAACAGCATACTTATAAAATTTGCTTATATTGCCGAAAAGTACGAAACGAATATAATCGTTTCCGGAATAGCTTTCAACGGCGATAAAAAGTATAATTCAGTTTTTCTTATAAATTCCGACGGTATGCTTTACAGCGAAAGATACGACAAACAACATCTCGTTCCTTTCGGAGAATACATCCCGCTTAAAGAAACGGTCACAGATATTTTCCCGTTTGTTGCGGAAATAAATCTTTCGTCCTCGGCGTTCAGCGCGGGAAGCGGCAGCAAGCTGTTCGTTTTACCTGTCAAGGAAGGCGAACCGTCCGTGACCGTATGCCCTCTTATATGCTTCGACTCAATTTTCCCGTCGCTTGCGCGCGAAAATTGCCCGTCGTTCTACGTCGTTGCGACAAACGACAGCTGGTACAAAGATTCGCCCGGGGTTTATCAGCACGAAGCGCAGTCGGTGCTCCGTGCGATAGAAAACGGAAAATGGGTGGCAAGAAGCGCCAATACCGGTGTTTCGTGCTTCATTTCCCCAAAAGGGATCATAAAAGGCGAGCTTGCTCCGCTCGTTAAGGGGATCACTACCGAAAAAATCACTTTCGATTCCTCGCATACGACTGTCTACGCCGAAGCAGGCGATATTATTCTTGTTATTCCTTTTGGTTTTATTATATATTCTATCGGATGCGCGGTATATTTCCGCGTAAAAAGAAAGGACGAAAACAATGGAAATAATCAGACCTTATGACAAAAAAATCCACGAAAACAGCGAAAACGTCTATATCGAAGCGTACTTGAGCAAGCAGTCGCCCGAAATGGCAAAATATCCCCGCCCCGTAGTGGTGGTATTCCCGGGAGGCGCGTACGTTATGACCTCCGACAGAGAAGCCGAGCCCGTCGCCGACTGTTACAAAGCGGCAGGCTACGAGGTTTTCGTGGTAAGATACACCCTCGCTCCCCATTGTCACGAGATAAATCCCCTCCTCGACGCGGCGCAGTCTATCGTTTACATACGCCGTCACGCCGAAGAATTCCATATTGATCCAAACAAGATCGCGGTCTGCGGCT